>CADCTF010000012.1 GCA_902805655.1 uncultured Acidimicrobiales bacterium | reverse complement strand
CGCCCCGGGCGTTGTTGCGCACGTCGCGGCTGCGATCCCGCAGCCGACTCAGGTCGCCCTTCCTCGCCAGGGAGACCAGCTCGGCCTCTGCACTGGGATCGGCAGTTGCACCGGAGGCCACCTCCTTGGCCTGAGCCGGGCTGAGGTGCCCGGCCCGGAACGCCGCTCCGGCCGTGGGCAGCTCACCCAGACGGCGAGCGGCACCCAGCAGGGCGTTCGCCTCGCCCACCGCCATTCCGGTGGTGCGACCCAGCCACTCGGCCGCCGTCCGATCGGACCCACCGAAGGCCGAGCACTCCTCTACCCGGGCGGCGGCCAGGGCCTGGAAGGCCACCAGCATCTTCACCACCGAAGCCGACAGCTCCACCGCCGCCTTGGCCGCCGAGCCCTCGACCAGCGCCGAGTCGAACGCCGCCATCAGGTCGGCGACATCATCTTGGAGCTGTCGAAGGCGGTCGAGCACAGAGTCAGCATATACGAACATGTGTTCGTACACAAGCTGCTTTCGGTGCGGCCTCCCGATGGAGCCAAGCCGTCATAGCCTGGGGCCGTGGCGGACGATCAGCGGTTGAGCGAGGAGGAGGCCACGCTGGTCTTCCGGCGGGCCGCCGAGCTCGAGCCGACGTTCCCCACTGCGGGCCGGGATCGCGGCGGGTTCGATGGTGCGACGCTCGAGAAGATCGGCGTGGAAGCGGGCCTCTCGCCCGCGGCGGTCCGCCAGGCTCTTGCCGAGCTGCGCGCCGGACGGTTGGAACCGGTCCAGCCGGGTAGTCGGGGCCTGGGGCCGGCCGAGCTCGTCATCCAACGTCGGGTCGGCCTGCCGGCGGCGACGGTCGGCCAGCAGATGGAGGGGTTCCTCCGCAAGCAACAGTTCCGCATCTGCCGCCGGCGAGGTGACCTGACGACCTGGGAGGTCAACCGGAGCCTGGTCGCCAACATCGCCCGTGGCATCGATCTGGTCGATCGCATGCGGCTCACCAAGGTCGAGACCGTCGAGCTCCACGTGCACGAGGACGGCGCCTTCGCCGACGTCCGAGTCGTACTGGGCATGGCCAAAGCCCGCACCAACGCGAGGATCGGGTCGATCGCAGGTGCTGCACTCGGCGTCTCGGGCGTCGTCGCGGCGGGTGTCGGTCTCGTCGCCGGTGTCCCTGAAGTCGGCTTGTTGCTCCCCGCCACCTCAGCCGGCGCAGCCGGAGCCCACTTCGGGGCTCGATCGAGCTACGCCAAGACCGTCAAGCGTGCGGTGGACGCAGTGGAGCTCGCACTCGACGAGCTCGAGCACCGGGCCAGGCACGAGGGTCGCGCCGCTTCCAACTAGGTGCATCGCGGCGAGCCGAACCCCAAGCCCTGTCCGAAAGGTGCCGATTATCAGACAGAACCCCTGAGAGGGGACGCCTTGTAGTTGGCCGAGGAACCCCGTCCTTCGTCATCGCGGCACGACGTCACCTAAGTCACGACTTCCCCGCGCCACCCGCTTCACCGCTGCCGCCGTGCTCGGGGCCATCGTCCCGGTCAACGGAGTCCGGGGGAGGACCCGCTCCGAGCGACGATGAAGGCCTGCTTCGCAGTCTCGTGGGCGAGCTCCGGCTCCCGCACGGTGCGAGCCTGAACGTGCAGTCCCTGCTCGCTCAGACCCCGCACCACGGCATCCGGGGAGTGGCGGTAGCTGGTCAGTCCCGCCTTGGTCCCATAGGCCTCGGTTCGGTGCACGGCTTCACCGACGCCGGCTTGGAAGGCCACCAGCAGATGACCGTCTGGAGTGAGAACCCGTGCGAGCTCGGCCCACACCGGGCCGAGCTCGTCGGGGGGCGTGTGGATGATCGAGTACCAGCAGACGACGCCGGCAACGGAGTGGTCGGCCAGCGGGAGAGCGGTGAGACGCCCCTCCTCGAACGTGATCCCGGGGTGCGCGCGTCGGGCCACGGCCAGCATCCCCGGTGACACGTCGACGCCCATGGCGTCGACGCTCCGTACGGCCAGGAACGCCGCCACCCGACCCGGCCCGCAGCCCACGTCAGCGACCCGGGCACCCGGGCACCGACCCACGATCTCGGCGAACGCGGCCAGCAGTGCCCGGTCGACCGCAGCCTCGGTGGCGGGACTGATGTCGGTTCCAACGGTGCCCGCATAGGCCTCGGCCGCTGCGTCGTACACGGCCCCGGCGTCGGCGTCGGAGGCGTGATCCGGGTCCGTCACCCGCAGATCGTAGGGCGGGTGCCAGGCTCGCGGGGTGCCGTCGCCGGGGAGGTGCGTCATCGTCTGTGGGTTGCCGGGATCGGGGAAGACCGCCACCGCGAAGCTCCTGGCTCGGGCCCACGGTGCCCTCCGGCTGTGTCCTGACGAGTGGATGGGGGCGCTCGCCATCGACCTCTGGGACGAGCCGGCCCGTGCCCGCGTCGAGACGCTGCAGTGGGCGATGGCCCAGGAGCTGCTCGGGGTGGGCACCAGCGTGGTGATCGAGTGGGGCACGTGGCAGAGGGCGGAGCGAGACCTCATCCGTGAGACGTGCAGGGCGTCGGGTGCGCCCGTCGAGCTGCGCTTCCTCGATGTGCCGCTCGACGTGCTCTGGGAACGGGTGCGCGCCAGGAACGCGATGCCGGGCGAGATCACCATCGACAAGGAGCACCTCGAGGCTTGGGCCCAGAACCACTTCGAGGCCCCGACCGCCGAGGAGCTTGCCCTGTTCGACCCTCCGAACCACGACTGAATGGTGCATGCACTGCATGCAATATGTACGATGCCGTCGTGCAAGTCGACGTGGCCCGCCACCGCCTCCGCAGCCTGATCCTCGACGGCACCTACCAGCCAGGGGCGAGGCTGACCGAGGTGCAGGCGGCGGCCGCGCTGTCCATGAGCAGGACGCCGGTGCGGGAGGCCCTCCGGGGACTGATCGTGGACGGGCTCGTGCGGCCCACGGGGCGCGGCGTGGAGGTGACGGCCCTCGACCTCGACGCCCTGCACGACGCCTATGCGGTCCGGGGAGCCCTCGAAGCGCTCACCGCTCAGCTGGCCGCGGCCCGGCAGCGCGAGGGCCGGGTGGCTCCCGCCGAGCTCGAGTCTCTGCTCGAGACCAACGCCGCCGCGGCCGAGGCCACCGCGGCGGGCCGGTTGGAGGAGGCCGTCGACCACAACCGCCGGTTCCACCGCCAGATCGCCGTCCTGGCGGCGAACGGCCTGGCCCTCGAGATGCTCGATCGCATCTGGGACCAGATCATCGTGTCGACGCGGGCGACGTTGGTCGCTGGCAGCCGGCGCATACGGGTCACCGACCAGCACGACCGATTGCTCGCAGCGATCAGGGAAGGCGACTCCCGCGCCGCGGGTGCGATCGCCCGGAGACACGCGCTCGACACCCGAGCCAGCGCCATCAAGGAGCCGTGAGATGCCTTCCAGGACCCACCGCTACGACGCCGTGGTCACGTGGACCGGCAACCTCGGCAGCGGTACGAGCCACTACCGCGAGTACGGACGCGACCATGAGGTCACCGGTGGTGAAGGAAGGACCCCTATCTTCGGGAGCGCGGATCGGGCCTTCCGGGGCGACCCTTCCCGTTGGAACCCCGAGCAGCTGCTGATCGCCTCCCTGTCGCAGTGCCACATGCTCTGGTACCTGCACCTAGCGGCGGATGCCGGGGTGATCGTCACCGGCTATGTGGATCGCGCCGGCGGAACCGTGGTGGAGGAGGCCGACGGCCGAGGGCAGTTCCTCGAAGTGGTCCTGCGGCCGGACGTCACCGTGGCCGCGCCGGCGATGATCGGTCCGGCCCACGATGCGCACGACAGAGTGGCCGAGGTCTGCTTCATCGCCCGCTCAGTGACGTTCCCTGTGCGGCACGAAGCGACGGTGCGGCTCGACGCTCCGACCTGAGCGTGCGCCCGCCAGTACTTGTCGCTGCGAGACGGCTAGGCCCGCATCACGCGACGGCCGTCCTCGCGAGCTCGACCGCTCTACCCCTCCGCGTAGCGAGGCGACGATGCCTTGAAGAACCGGTTCATCATTCGGAGCGTGGCCACGAGAGCGCCGCTCTGGTCGACGGCCCTGGCGTCGTACCAGAGCACCTCGGTCTGCGGTGAGTCACTGATGGCGACGATCTCACCGTCCACCTCGTAGGCCTCGTCGAGCAGCACGGGCGCGCCGTGGAAGCGGATCTCGATGGCCCCGAAGAGCCCGACGGCCTCGCCCACCCGGTCGCGAAGGGGATGGAGCGGGGCGGAGTAGAGGAGGTCCACGACGGTGAGCGGGGAGGCCACCGGGCCACCCCAAGGTGAGGAGCCGTCGTACCAATCGAGGGGTTCGGTCACGACGCCGGCGGCCAGACGGCGCCGCTGGCCGGCACCGTCGGCGATCATCGTCCGCCCGGGCAGGTGCTGGCCTTCGTGGAGATCGCGCAGGATCCGGAGCGTCGACGGGTCGACCGAACGCTTGTCCCGCGCCTCCAGGGCAGTTGGCTCGGAGGGGGCTCCCACCGATGCCGTGCCCTCGCACACCACCTCCCCGGTCCGAGCGGTCATCCCGCAGGCCACCTGCAACGCTCCGTCCACGGGGCGCTCGACCCAGGCCTGCACCTCCTCGAGGTCGGTGGTGGCGTGCCGGAAGTACAGCGACATGGACCCGGTCTCGAACCAGCCCGCGCCGAACGCCTCCACCAGCAACGGCGGCAGCTGATCCATGTGGATGTTGCCGGCGACCGTGCCTCCTCGCAGGCCGAGGGCAGTGGCCGTGCCTTCGTCGTGGATGCTGCCGGCGGCGTCGGCGGACAGGTTCTTGGGACGGCGCCACGGCCCCACGATCCGTCGGTCGTCGTGCTTCGAGCCCTGCTCGTCCATGGCCAAGTCCCCCGTCTGCGTGCGTTACTGGATGCTCTTCTAGTAGGCAGGAGGCGTGACCGCAAGGGGTTCCCAACAGGAGCGTCGCCGCCACCGTCCGGCCATGGAACCCGAGCGGCGCCGCAGCCGGCTGAGCCCGGAGGCCAGGAGGGGCCAGCTGCTGCAGGTCGCGGCGGCCATGGTCGTGGACGAGGACCTGCACCGCCTGACCATGGAGCGGCTCGCGGCTCGGGCCTGCGTGTCCAAGGCGCTGGTGTACCAGTACTTCGGCAGCCGGGCCGGCCTGTTGCTCGAGCTCTACAAGCGGGAGAGCGACGCCCAACCACTCGACGTCCGGGTGGCCGGCTGCGACACGTTCGAGGAACGCCTGCGGGCCGTCACGCGGCCGTACTTCGACGCCGTGGAGCACCGGGGCCTGCTCTTCCACCGCATCGTCGGAGAGAAGTCGGTGGAGGCGGAGGTCGAGGCGTACCGAAGGAGCATTCGTTCCGAGGTGCTGCGCTACTGGGTCGACCAGCTCGTGGACGAGGGACTCGACGAGGCGGCGGCGAGGGTGTTCGCCTCCATGTTCCAGGCTGCGGTGGAGGCCGCCGGCGGCCTGGTCGCACGGGGAGCGGTGGAGCGGAGCGTCGCCGAGGCGCAGTTCTACCGGGCGACGCTTGCTGCGTTCGAGGCGGCGCGTGGCGGGAGCGGTGGGTGACCCCTCTCGATGCCTTCGGGCCGCGGTCCTGGGCACGACCCGAGATCACCGGGGTGGGCCGGCTACCCATGTCGACCTACCTCGCCCGTCCGGAGGTGCTGCCGCTCGACGGGCAGTGGTCGTTCGCGTTGCGCACCCGGCCCGAGGAGGTGACCCCCGCCGACCTGTCAGGTCCGTTGGCGGCATGGGACACGGTCGAGGTGCCGGGCTGCTGGACGATGCAGGGATACGACCGACCGCAGTACACAAACACCGACATGCCGTTCAGCGGACCACCGCCCCGGGTACCCGACGACAACCCCACCGGGGTCTACCGCCTGACCGCCACTGTCCCGAGCGCGTGGCACGACCGGCGGATCGTGCTCCACGTCGCCGGCGCGGAGTCCGTGCTCTACGTCCACGTGGACGGTCGACCGATCGGCATGGGCAAGGACTCGAGGCTGCCGAGCGAGCTCGACCTCACCGGCATCGTGGAGCCCGGTCGACCCTTCGACCTCGCCCTGACCGTGGTGCGCTGGTCGGACGCCACCTACCTGGAGGACCAGGACCACTGGTACCACGCCGGCCTGCACCGCACCGTGTTCCTGTATGCCACCCCGCCGGTGCGCATCGCCGACGTCCGCGCCGTGGCGGACTACGACGCGACCACTGGCACAGGGCACCTGCGGGCCGACGTCGTAGTGGACGCGGAAGGCTTCGGGCCGAAGGGGTGGAGGGCGCGCGTCGTAGTCGGTGACGCGACGGCGGAGGCCGAGGTGCACTTCGAGCATCCGACCAACGCCCTCGTCAACATGGCCGCGTTCGAGGGCCGAGGGTGCAGCCTCCGGCTCGCCGTGCCGGCGGTGTCACCCTGGTCGGCCGAGGACCCTCGCCTGCACGATCTCGTCGTGACCTTGGTGGACGCCGACGGCCGTGAGTCCGACAAAATCACGCTCGCGGTCGGCTTCCGCCGGGTCGAGATCCGAGGGCACGAGCTCCTCGTGAACGGCCGGGCCGTCCTGATCAAGGGCGTGAACCGCCACGACCACGACATGCGCCGGGGCAAGGCCGTCACCGCCGCTTCGATCGAGGACGACGTGGTCCTGATGAAGCGCCACAACCTGAACGCCATCCGTACGTCGCACTACCCGAACGACGTCCACCTCTACGACGTTTGCGACCGGCTCGGCATGTACGTCGTCGACGAGGCGAACATCGAGAGCCACGCCTACCTTCGCAGCCTCACCCGAAGCCCTCTTTGGACCATCGCCATGCTCGAGCGCGTCACCCGGATGGCTCAACGGGACAAGAACCACCCATCCGTGATCCTCTGGTCCCTCGGCAACGAGAGCGGGGTCTCCGCTGCTCATGTGGCGGCGGCGGCGTGGCTCCGGGCGTGGGATCCGACCCGGCCGGTGATCTACGAAGGCGGCATCAGCGAGGACTCCATGGCCGCCGCCGTGGCCGGTGACGAACCCGACCTGCCCTCGATCCTGAGTCGGGACCGTGGCGAGAGCGACGTCATCGCACCCATGTACCCGCCGGTCGCCGACCTGGTGGCATGGGCCACGGCCTCGCCTCCCACCCGGCCGTTGATCATGTGCGAGTACATCCACGCCATGGGCAACTCCTGTGGCGGGCTCGCCGACTACTGGGATGCCATCCGCACCCACCCGGGGCTCCAGGGCGGCTTCGTCTGGGACTGGGTCGACCAGGCGCTGCTGCAGACCATGCCGGATGGGGGTGAGCGGCTGGCGTACGGCGGCGACTTCGGGGACGAGCCCAACGACGGCCCCTTCTGCCTCAACGGGGTCGTCGCGGCCGACCGCACGCCGCATCCGTCGCTGCTCGAGCTGGCCAAGGTCGTCCAACCGGTGCAGGTGACCGCCGTCGATCCCGCCCGCGGCGTGCTGACGGTGGCGAACGAGCTCGGCTTCCTCGACCTGTCCTGGCTGGACCCGTTCTGGTCGGTCGAGGTGGACGGGCTGGAGGTGGCGAGTGGCCGTCTGGAGCCGTTGCCCGTCCCTCCAGGCCAGTCTGCCGTGCTGCGCGTGCCGGTTCCGGAGCTCGGCTTGCAGGCCGGGCAGCGGGCCCATCTCTCCGTCTCCTTCCGCACCCGATCCGACTCGAGCTGGGCGCCGTCGGGCCACGAGGTGGCCTGGCACCAGGTGGAGATCGCGCACCGTGCCGGTCCTTCCTCCGCCCCCGGCCGACCGCCGAATCCTTCCCGGTCGCTCGAATCGATGGACCCGACGTTGGCTCTGTGGCGGGCACCCATCGACAACGAGACCTTCGGCCCTGGGCACGCCGCCCGGTGGGAGCGGCTCGGGCTTCGCGGCGATCGCCTGGCCGAGGTCGAGCTACGGACGCAGGCGGAGGCCACGGCCGACGGGGCGCTGTCGGTGACGCACTCGGTCGTGGTCCCCGACAGCCTCGACGACATCCCTCGCGTCGGCGTGCGACTTCGTCTCGGCCCGGGCGTCGCGGCCGTCGAGTGGTTGGGCCTCGGGCCGCACGAGTGCTACTCCGACCGCCTCGCCGCGGCTCGGGTCGGTCGTTGGACCACACCCGTCGACGAGTGGAGCGTGCCCTATGTGCACCCGCAAGCCAATGGGAACCGCACCGGCGTGCGATGGCTCCGGTTCCTCGACCTTGCGGGCGAGCCCTTGGTGACGATCGACCACCTGGACGGGCTCGACGTCAACGTCGCACGGGTCACCGACGAGGAGATGGCCGACGCCACCCACCTCGAGGACCTCCCTCGACACGACGAGTGCTACGTCTGGATCGACGCCCGTCACCGCGGCGTCGGCTCCGGGGCAGTCGGTCCTGACGTCGCGCCCGCCCATCGGGTGGGCCCCGGTTCCTACCGGTGGAGCTACCGACTCCGCTGACGTGCCCACTGCGTGGCCGGCCGTTCCGGGCGAGCGGGCCGCGGCTGCGGGAACGTACCGAACATCGGGACGCCACCTGCAAGCCGCACCGCTGTGCTCGTCTGCCAGGGTCGGGCGGTGGCGCATGGCCGGCCGGCGGTGGGTCGTTTCGAGGACCCGACGGCCGTTGCTCTCCTGCGGGGAGACGAGCGCGCACCGGTGGAGCGCGCCCGCGCCGAGGCCCGACCCAAGGGGTTGGCAGCCAGGCTCGACTTCGAGATGCTCGGGAGGCAGGCCGAGGCGATGGCGCTCCGGACGGTGGCCGTGGACGATGCCGTGCGTGCCGCCGACAACCCGCAGCTGGTCATCCTGGGAGCCGGTCTCGATGGCCGGGCGTGGCGGATGCCGGAGCTGGCGGACGTCGCTGTCTTCGAGCGTCGACCAACCCGCATCGCAGCACGACAAGCGGGAACGGGCCCTCGGGCTGTGGCCGACCGCAGGATCACTGCACTTCGTCCCCGCCGACCTCTCCCGCGTCGACCTCGGCCCGGCCATGGACGCCATTGGCCATGAGCCTTTGCGTCCGACGACATGGGTCCTCGAGGGCGTGATCCCCTACCTCACCCAGGAAGCCGCGGCAGCCACGGTGGCGGCTATCGCGACCCGGTCCGCACCCGCCAGCAGCGTGGTGGTGACGTACCAGACGGGCTCTCCGAAGGGCGGGGCGGCGCGCACCCTGGCACGGGGTGCCTTCGTGCTCATGGGCCGCGGTGACCCGATGGGGAACGAGCCCCGCCTATCGACCTGGTCCCGCGAGTCGGTGCACGCCCTGCTGAGGGACGGCGGGTTCACTCTCAGCGACGACATCTGCCTCGCCGCGATGGCTCACGAGCTGTCGGTGCCGGACCGCCACCAGGCCACCCGAGTCGCCGTCGCCGTCGTGGCCACCTGACGACCACCACGCTGCGCCGCGATGAGTTCGCCGGCGCCCGGCGGTCTACCTGTCGACCGAGACCACCAACTCATCGGAGCAACACATGGGCCTCATCCACATCGAGATGTTCGCGACCCTCGACCTCGTCGGGCAGGCGCCCGGCGGCCCCGACGAGGACCCGGAGGGGTTCCCGTTCGGCGGCTGGCAGGCGCCCCTGCTCGACGAGGTCGCCGGGGAGCAGGTCGCCGCCGCGTAC
>CADCTF010000011.1 GCA_902805655.1 uncultured Acidimicrobiales bacterium | reverse complement strand
GGCAAGGCGCACGGTGTCGTAGTGCTGCACCCGCTGCCCGCGTGCGATGCGAGAGAGGATCCTCGGCATCTCGTCCGGCCGTTCGGGGGGCACCAGCAGCGACACGTGGCGCCCGATGACCTCGCTCGCCGGGTAGCCGTACAGAGCTTCCGCTCCCCCGTTCCAGCTGACGATCGTGCCGTCGAGGGTCGTGGACATGATGGCGTCGTCGGAGGACTCGACCAGCGCGGCGAGCTGTCGCCGCGCCGCCTCCTCCTGGCCCACGGCGGCGCGGTCGACCTCCGGCGGATCCGCCTCCGGACCAGCAGAGCCGGGCGGTCGCTTCGACGCCATCACCTCGAGCAGTCGCTCGGTCAGCTGCGGGCCGGTGACGCCCTTCTCGATGCGGGCGTCGGCCAGCCGGTCGACGTCGGACTCCAACGCCAGGCCGCCGCCGGGCACGGAAGCGCAGAGGAGCACCACCGCAGCGCCCGGGACCAGCTGGCGGATGGCGGGGATCGCCTCCGCTCCGCTCATGCCCGGCATGTCCGAGTCGAGCAAGACCAGATCGGGCCGATGCCGCTCGGCGCTGCGAACCGCCGCCGCGCCGGAGCCGGCAGAGCCGACGACCCGGAAGGCGCCGCCCGTGTCGAGCATGAGCATGACGATCTCCCGGATCTCCGGCACGTCGTCGACCACCACCACGCGGTACGGACCGGCCGACATGTCCTGCGTGCTCAGGCCCTGGGCACGGGACGAACGACCACGCCGGCCCGCTGCAGGGCCTCTTTCGCCTCGCCCACCGTGTGCTCGCCGAAGTGGAAGATCGACGCCGCGAGCACCGCGTCGGCACGACCCTTGGTCGCCCCTTCCACCAGGTGCTCGAGCGTGCCGACGCCTCCGCTGGCCACGACAGGGATCGAGCAGGCGTCCACCACACGGTTCGTGAGCTCGATGTCGTATCCGTCCCGCGTGCCGTCGCGATCCATCGACGTGAGCAGGATCTCGCCGGCCCCCAGCTCCTGGGCGCGCGCCGCCCACTCCACCGCGTCCACCCCGGTGGGACGGCGGCCTCCGTGGGTGTACACCTCGAAGCGATCCTCGCCCTCCACGCGACGAGCGTCGATGGCCACGACCACGCACTGGTTCCCGAACTCGAGGGCGATCTCCGACACCACCTCCGGCCGTTGGACGGCCGCCGACATCACGCTCACCTTGTCGGCGCCCGCCCTCAGCAGAGCCCTGGCGTCCTCGACGCCACGGATGCCGCCGCCGACGGTGAGCGGGATGAAGACCTGTTCGGCCGTCCGGCGCACCACGTCGATGATCGTGCTCCGCTCGTCGGAGGAGGCGGTGATGTCGAGGAACACCACCTCGTCCGCGCCCTGGGCGTCGTAACCGGCTGCGAGGAGTGCCGGGTCACCGGCCTCCTTCAGGTCGACGAACCGCACCCCCTTGACGACCGACCCGTTGGCCACGTCGAGGCACGGGATCACCCTCACCGTCTGCATGCGGCCACCGCCTCGGCCACCGTGAAGGCCTGCTCGTAGATCGCCTTGCCGACGATCACGCCGGCCGGGTCGAGCTCGTCGCGCAGCACCCGCAGGTGCTCGAGCGTGCCGACACCGCCGGACGCGATCAGCGGCACGCCGGTGGCTTCCTGCACCGCCCGCAGCCCCTCGAGGTCCGGGCCGGCCAGCGTGGCATCGGTGGTGATCGCCGTCACGACGATGGCGGCGGCCCCGGCCAGCTCGGGCCAGGCCACGGCGTCGAGCAGCTGCACGCCACCGCCTTCCTCCCAGCCGCCGACGCGCACCTCACCCTCCCAGTGGTCGAGCCCTACGGCGACCCGGCCCGGGTACGCCTCGATGAGCGCAGCCGTTCCGGCTCGGTCGCTCACCGCCATGCTGCCGAGCACGATGCGGGCGACACCGTCGTCGAGCAGCGACCCGTCGCGAACTCCTCCACCGGTCTGCACCGGCACCGAGACGGCGTCCGCGATGGCGGTCACGATCTCGCGGTTGGTGCCCTGCCCGCGCGACCCGTCGAGGTCGACGACGTGGATCCAGGGTGCGCCGGCCGCCTCGAACTGCAGCGCTCGCGCCACGGGATCGTCGTCGTACACCGTCTCTTGCGAGAAGTCTCCCTGGAACAGGCGCACGCATCGCCCGCCCCGCAGGTCGATGGCGGGATAGAGGTCCACGTCAGCCGTCCGAGCGTCGGGTGATCTGCACGAAGTTGCGCAGCAGCTGCAGGCCGACCGGCCCGGACTTCTCCGGGTGGAACTGCATGGCCCACAGGTTCTCGCGACGGACCGCCGCGACCGCCGGTCCGCCGTAGTCACAGGTGGCGATGACGTCGTCGGAGGGCTCCGCCGCGTACGAGTGGACGAAGTAGACCCAAGGGTCGGTGAGGCCCTCGAAGATCGGGTTGGCCTCGTCCACCACATCGAGGCAGTTCCACTGCATCTGGGGGCGCTTGACGCCTTCCGGGAGCAGCCGGATGGTGCCCGGCAGGATGCCGAGACCGGTGCTCTCCGGGCTCTCCTCCGAGCCCTCGTACAGCAGCTGCATGCCGACGCAGACGCCGAGGAAGGGCACGCCCCGATCGACCGCGTCGTGCGCGGCCCGGTCGAGCCCCGAGCGACGGAGCGCGTCCATGCACGCGCCGAAGGCTCCGACGCCCGGCAGCACCACGGCGCTGGCGCCGGCCGCTTCCTCCACGGTGGTGACCAGGCGGGCGTCGGCCCCGACGTGCTGCAGGGCCTTCTGCGCTGACCGCAGGTTGCCGATGCCGTAGTCGAGGACGGCGATCACAGCACGCCCTTGGTGGACGGCACGGCGGTGCCCTCCACCCGCACGGCCTCGCGCAGGCAGCGGGCCACAGCCTTGAACGTGGCCTCGAGGATGTGATGGGTGTTGCGGCCGGCCCGGAGACGCACGTGGAGCGTGATGCCGGCGGACTGGGCGAACGACTGCCAGAAGTGCTCGGCCAGCTGAGGGTCGAACGGTGGCGTGCCGAGAGGAAGCGGATCGAGCGGGCCGGGGAACTCGACCTCGTAGACGACGAACGGTCGTCCCGACAGATCGAGCGCCACCTCTACGAGCGCCTCGTCCAAGGGAAGGAGGATCGACGCGAACCGACGCACACCGGCCTTGTCACCGAGCGCCTCCCGAACGACCTCGCCGAGGGTGATGGCCACGTCCTCCACGGTGTGGTGCGTGTCCACGTGAAGATCCCCGACCGCCTTCACTCGGAGGTCGAAGCCACCGTGCTTGCCGAGCTGGGCGACCATGTGGTCGAAGAACGGCAGACCGGTGTCCACGTCCGCCAACCCGCCGTCGGCGCCGTCGATGTCGACGGAGATCTCGATCGACGTCTCGGCGGTGGCACGGCTCCGGGAAGCGACGCGTGGGGCCATCAGGACAGCACCTCTCTGAGTGCAGCAAGGAAGGCATCGCCTTCGTCGGGCGTGCCCACGGTGACCCGGAGGCAGTTCCCCAGCCGGGGCCAGCTGGAGCAGTTGCGCACGAGCACCGATCGGTCGACCAAGCCCTGCCACACCTCGTCGCCGGAGCGGCGCAGGGGCCGGAACAGGAAGAAGTTGGCGTCGGACGGCCAAGTCTCCACCGGGAGGTCGGCCATCGCCGCGAGCAGCCGCTCGCGCTCCGCGACGAGGGCCGAGACCCGCGACTCCATGTCGTCGCGATGATCGAGGGCCAGGCGCCCGGCAGCCTGCTTCACCACGTCGAGGTGGTACGGCAGCACCCTCGCCTCCAGGGCGGCGACCACTGCGGGAGGGCCGATGAGGTAGCCGAGCCGGAAGCCGGCCATGGACCAGGTCTTGGAGAACGTCCGGGTCACCACCAGCGGCACGTCTTCACCGAGCAGGTCGAGGGCGCTCCAGGACGAGAACTGCGCATAGGCCTCGTCCACCACCACCAGGCCAGGCGCCAGGTGGAGCACCTCCTCGACGACCTCGCGGCTCACCGCTTCACCGGTCGGGTTGTTGGGTGAGCACAGGAACGTGATGTCGGGCTTGGCCCCGACGAGCACCCGCTTCACCTCGCCGAGGTCGAGCCGGAGGTCGGGTCCGCGCTCTCCCACGATCACGGTGGTCGAGGTGACCATCCCGATCTGGGAGTGCATGGCGTAGGTCGGCTCGAAGACGGCGGCCGAGCGGCCGGCGCCCCCGTAGGCGAAGAACAGCGTCTGCAGCACCTCGTTGCTGCCGTTGGCTGGGAACACCTGGGCGGCCTCGACGCCGTGCAGCTGGGCCAGCGCCTCGCGTAACGCCATGGCATGGCGGTCGGGATAGCGGTGGAAGTCGAGCCGTTCGACCTCGCCGACCACTGCGCCGACCCATGCCGCGGGCGGCGGGTAGGGCGACTCGTTGGTGTTGAGCCTCACGGCCACGTCCACCTGCGGCGAGTGGTAGCCCTCGAGGGCACCGAGGTTGTCGACTGGCTGGGGCAGGCCGGTCACCGAGGACCCCGAAGCCGGATCGACTCGGCGTGCGCCGCGAGCCCCTCGGCCTCGGCCATGGCGATCACGTGGGGTGCCAGGCGACCGAGCCCCGCCTCGTCCACCGAGATCACGTGGATGTGCTTCAGGAAGTCGTCGACCCGTAGGGCCTCGGAGAACCGCGCCGAGCCGTACGTGGGCAGCACGTGGCTGGGGCCGGCGAGGTAGTCGCCGACGCTCGCCGGGGCGTAGGCACCCGTGAACACGGCACCGGCGTGACGGACGAGCGGCAGCAGGGTCTCGGGGTCCGCCGTCATCAGCTGCAGGTGCTCGGGAGCGAGCGCGTTGGCCACCTCCATGGCCTGCTCCGGCCCGTCCACCAAGGCGATGTAAGAGTTCAGCTCGAGGTTGCCGACGATGACCTCGCGGCGGGGGTTGTCCGCCGCCAGCTTGGCCACCATGCCGCGGATGCGGTCGGCCACCACCTCGCTCCAGGTGATGAGCCAGGCCAGGCCGTCCGGGCCGTGCTCGATCTGCACGATCAGATCGATGGCCGCGTGCTCGACCGGCGTGGTCTCGTCGGCCACGACCACCACCTCGGACGGCCCGGCGAAGGATGACGGGATGCCGACGACACCCGCCACCTCGCGCTTGGCTTGCGAGACGTAGACGTTGCCCGGCCCGACGATGACGTCGACCGGACGGATCGACTCGGTGCCATACGCCATGGCGCCGATGGCCTGGGCGCCTCCGACCTTGTACACCTCGTCCACTCCGGCCAGTGCCGCGGCGGCGAGGATGCCGGGCGCAATCGATCCGTCCTTGGCGGGAGGTGAGCACACCACCACCTCGGGCACCCCGGCGACACGTGCCGGGATGGCCGTCATCAGCACCGTCGAAATGAGTGGGGCCAGCCCGCCGGGCACGTAGATGCCGGCACGGTCGATGGGGCGCACGATCTCGCGCACCACCAGGCCGTCGCGCTCGTAGCGAGCCTCAGCGTGGAGCTGCTCACGGTGGTAGGCGAGGATGTTCGCCCGAGCCGCCTCGAGCGCCTCTCTGAGGAGCGGGGGCAGACCGGCCAGCGCCGCGTCGATCTCGGCCGCCGGCACGCGCAGCTCGTCGACCACCACGCCGTCGAAGTGCTCGGTGAGCTCACGCAGCGCGGAGTCACCCCCGTCACGCACCCGGGCAAGCAGGTCCTGCACCACCTGCACCGGCGGCTGGTCCGCTACCTGCGGTCGGGGAAGGAGCGCGCGCAGGTCGCCGGTGGCGCCTCTCAGGTCGAGGAGGGAGAGCATGGGTGCCGTCGATGGTAGTTGGGGCAAGATCAGCGGCCATGAGGCCTTTTCTCCGTGCAAGTCAGCGGCTGCGACGTCCATGACGCAGCCCACCGCAGAGCTGTCCTCCATGTCGAGCGTGCTCGACGACCTGCTCCGGCGGATCTCCACCATGGCCGCCGAGATGAGCCAGGAGACCGCCGAGGACGACATCGCCTCGGAGCTGTACGAGGTCGAGCGGTCACTCAGCACCGCCCAACGCCGGCTGCACAAGCTGCTGAGCTGACCCTCAGGCACGAGCCGCGCTGTTGCGCCGTACCGTCGCCCCGCCCTCACCCGGGGCCTGCCTGTCCTCTCCGCCTCACGGCGGCACTTCTCCTGCACACTGACCCATCTTCGTTGGCACCCAGGGGAACGGCCCCAGCCGCCCCTGCTTCCGGTCGCGCTCGGTCTTGTCCTGGTGGTGCGGCCAGCAGAGCGGCTGCAGGTTCCCGTGCGAAGTAGCGCCTCCGTTGGCCACCGGGTCGACGTGGTCCCACTCCAGCCCGTAGCGCCGACCACACCCACGCTCGCGACAGACCGCTCCTGCGAAGTCAGGTGGTGCTCCGAGGTCGAGAGCCGTCCGCAGCTCGGCCCTCACGCGTCGGCCGAAGTGCTGGACCGTGTCGATCTTCACCCCGTCGTGCGTCACCAGCTTCACGAAGGCGTCGCCAGCCAGGTCGCGAGCCACCGCATCGGACGTCGGCCCTGCGCCCAGGACCGAGCACATCTCCCCGGGGTGGGTGTGCCCTCGCATGGCTGCGGCCAGATCCCAGAGCAGCACCAGCTCGACCGAGCGTGGTTTCTTGGCCGTCGGCGCCAGACCTGTCCCTGCACCTGCGCGATCCTCCTCCAGGAGGGCGACGAAAGCGTCGGCGGCATGGACTTCACGCGGCTCGATCTCCTCGCCATCGGCGGCGCTTGACTTGGCCTCCCGGCTGAGCTGGTCCACAAGCGCATCGAGCCGGTTGATGAAGGGCACCCCCTTGTCCGGGGTGAGCGCGCCTCGGAAGCAGAGCATCCCGGCTGCATCGGTCCAGGACCGAAAGGAGCGCTCACGATGCTGGCGCTTGTATGCCTCGCCTGGCTCGAGATCGGCGAGACGCAGCCGGCGACCCTCGTCGCGGAGGCCTCCAAGGCTCATGACCTTCGCTCGGGCCAGCATGTCCGCCTCGCTGCCCGGCAGCGCCTTCTCCGTGCGGGCGATCTCGATGGCCTGGGCCAGCGACAGCTCGCCAGCGGCCAAGGCTGAACTGGTCTCGGGGCAGCCGCCCAGTTTCCCGCCCAGGGCCAGCTCGTCGCGAGCCGAGCCGGGCGTCGACCCGGTCATCCGGGCCGCCCACTCCTCACCGGAGGAGAAGCCGAGCGAACGATGGGAGCCACAGTCGGCGGCCCGGGCCGCAAAGCGCACCCGCGCCGCGGCACAGGCCTTCTCGGCCCGAGCCAGGCGCTCGGCCAGAACCAAGCAGTCCAGGCCGCTCAACACGGCGGGATCGGCCGCAGCCAGAACGGCCACGAACGCATCGACCCCGTTCGCGCTCAGCGATCGGTTTACGTCTCCATCGTCGGTCATGCCGACAGCTCCCTGACGGGGGACCGCCGCAGCGGCCAGCGGACTTCTCGAGGGGACCTGTCGGCCGGTCCCGAGCGCCTGCCGTAATCCTAGCGAACAGATGTTCGTGTGTCAAGCAAGCGGCGGGATCCCTGGCGAGATGGCGAGAGGGAGTGGTCCACCCCGTGGGTCTCCCTGGAGGAAGGGCACGCTCAGCGCGCCCACTACGACCCGACCTTCGATCACTGAGCCATGCGTCGGCGAGAATGGCGCCATGCCCGACGACCGTTCCCTCCGAGCCGAGACCATCGACGTGAAGCGGGATGGCGGGCTGCGGGTGGTGTTCGGCGACGGGCACGAGTGCTCGTTCGGCCTGCTCGAGCTTCGTACGGCATGTCCGTGCGCCGCGTGCCGCGGCCTTCGCGACCAAGGTCAGGCTGCGTTCGATCCCGCCACCATGGTGGCCGACCTGCGCATCCAGAACGCCGAGCTGGTCGGCGAGTGGGGGATCCGCTTCGCGTGGAACGACGGGCACGGGACGGGCATCTACCCGTTCGACCTGCTCCGGGACTGGTGCACGTCCCGCGCCGCGTCTACGACAGAGCCTTGATCAGCTCTTCCTTCGACATCGACGAGCGGCCCTCGATGCCGGCCGCCTGCGCCTTCTCGTAGAGCTCTTCCTTCGTCATGTCGTCGAGGGCGCCCGCGGCGCCTGAGTCCCCTCGGTCGGTCGGCATGCCCATGGCCTGCTTCCGCTCGATGATCCGGTCGCCGACCTCGTCGAGCTCCTTGCCCAGCTCCTTCTGCAGCTCGTCGAAGATCTCACCCTCCTCCTCCTCGACGTGGTGGGTGATGACACCCTTGAGCTCCATGACGACGGCCTCGAGATGCGTGTCCTCCGGGGACATGCTCTCCAAGCGCGCGATCAGCTGCTTGGCCTCGCTGTGCTCCGCCTCCGCGTCGGTGTAGTTCTCCGGGTCGATGCGCTTGAGCACCGGGTACAGCAGCTCCTCTTCGACGATCGCGTGCGCGGTGAGCTCCTGGCAGATCTGCAGGACGACGCTGTGCTCAGAGCTCTCCTCGAACTCCTCGAAGAGCTGTTCGACCTTGCGGTGGTCATCCTTCAGCAGCTGCAGGGCATTCGGCATGCGGGTTCCTCCTGGGTTCCGGTCGGCGACGGTCTACCCCTCGGGACTCGGTTCTCATGCCGGCGAAGACCGGCGCTAAAGTCGCCGCGTTCACCGGGGAGCCCATCGGGCTGAGAGGGGTGGTTTCCACCCGACCCGCCGAACCTGATCCGGGTCATGCCGGCGAAGGGAGTGAGTTGATGAAGAGCGACGCGTCGATGGAGGTGCCGCGCACGTTGGCCGAGGGGCCTCCGCCGCGGCCACTCGGGTTCACCGACCAGCTGGCGCTGTGGGGCAACCTCGGCGTCTCGCTGCTGGTGATCGTGGCCGGCACGTTCGTCCTGGCGCCTGATCCCGGCTTGCCGGCGCTGAGCCTCCTGGCTGCGCTGACGGCAGTGGTGGTGGGGGCGGTGATCGGAAACGCCTTGTTGGGCTTGGCCGCGGTGGCGGGCGCGCGAACCGGGGCGCCGGCGATGGTGCTCGTGCGCGGCCTGTTCGGGCGCCGGGGCTCGTGGGTGCCGACCGCGTTGAACATCGCCCAGAACATCGGTTGGGCCACCGTGGAGCTCATCGTCATCGCCCACCTCGCCTCGACCTTGACCAGCCCATCGCTGCGGCCCGTGTTCGTCGTCGTGGGAGGCGCGATAGCGACCCTCATGGCCATACGTCCGCTGGGCGTGGTGCGCGGCTACCTCAAGCGCGTCGCCGTGTGGGCGGTCGTGCTGTCGACGGCGTACCTCTTCGTACAGGTGCTGCGGCGACCGCTCCCTCCCCTGGGGGAAGGGTCCTGGCGCGCGTTCTGGAAGGCGACGGACATCGTGATCGCACTCCCGATCAGCTGGATCCCCCTTGCGGCCGACTACTCCCGACACTCCCGGAGCGAGCGTGCTGCGTTCGGCGGTGCGTTCGCCGGCTACGGGCTGGCCGCGCTCGCCTTCTTCAGCCTCGGGGTGCTGGCAACCGCCAACGCAACCGTCGGAGACGACGCGCTGGCGTCGTTGCTCGCCCTGCCGGCAGGCGCGATAGCGCTGATGATCCTGCTCGTCGACGAGCTCGACGAGGTGTTCGCGAACATCTACTCCACCGTCGTCTCGGCGCAGAACATCGGCCCGAAGCTCGACCGCCGGGTGGGGGCGGTGCTCGTCGGCTCGCTCGCCACCGCGCTCGCGCTCGCCTTCCAGGACTACGTCTCGTACGAGTCGTTCCTGTTGATCATCGGCTCGGTGTTCGTCCCGCTGTTCGCCACGTTCGCCGTCGACTTCTTCGGTCTCCGGCGGGGCCGCTGGGACGTGGGGGACGCGGCACCGGCCCGGTGGTCGATGGTGGTGCCGTGGGCCGCGGGCTTCGTCACGTACCAGCTGATCAACCCGGGGCTCCAGCCGAACTGGTCGGCCTTCTGGACAGCCCGCCAGGCGGATCTCGGCTTCACGTCGCCCTCTTGGGCAAGTGCGTCGGTGCTGTCCTTCGCGGTCGCCGCCGGGTTGACCCTTCTCGTCGGGCTGGTGTCGAACGTCACCCGAGCTCGAGGCTCGGCGCTCCCTCGACCATGACGAGCTCACCGTGCAGGCCCAGCAGATCGGCCGCGTCCTCCTGTGCGGTGGCCATCGCAACCGTTACGACCGCACCCTTGGCGTCGCCGGAGAGCACCACGACATCGATGTGGGTGATGCCGTTGGAGTCGGTTTCGGCATCGACCACGTAGATGTCGTAGGTGCCGTCAGCGAGAGCCGTCATACCTGAAACCCTTGCAGCAAAAGGGACTCCCGGTGACGATGCTTCGAAACCCTTGTCAGACAAGGGATCCGCGGCGCGAGGATGCTTGACCTGGAGGGTCAAAAGCTCTTTCATGGCATGAAACTTCCCAACACGCCAGGAGGCCCAGTGAACAAGGGCGAGCTCGTCGAATCCATCATCGCCAAGTCTGGTCTGGACAAGCGCCAGACGGAGTCCACGTTGAACGCCTTCGTGGAAGCGGTCATGGATGCCACCCGTGCCGGCGAGAAGGTGACCATCGTCGGGTTCGGCACCTTCAACCCGACCTCCCGTGGTGCCCGCACCGGGCGCAACCCGCAGACGGGTGCCCCGGTGAAGATCGCCGCCAGCAAGGGCGTTCGCTTCGCTGCCGGTGCTGCGTACAAGACGTCCCTCAACACCAAGGGCACCGCCAAGAAGGCGAGCGCAGCCAAGAAGGCGGGCTCGGCCACGAAGGCATCTGCGGCCACGAAGGCCTCGGCGACCACGAAGGCCTCGGCGAGCAAGGCCACGGCCACCAAGGCCGCGGCGAGCAAGGCTCCGGCCGCCAAGGCCACCAAGGCGCCGGCTTCGAAGTCTGCGACCAAGGCTCCGGCAGCCAAGAAGGCCGCCAAGTCGACGAAGAAGAAGTAGCGACCGAAAGGCAACGAGCCATGGCACCCGCAGCGAAGAAGGCCGCTCCCGCCGCCAAGAAGACCACGGTCAAGTCGGCCGCCAAGGCCACGGCTTCGAAGGTGGGTGCCGCAACCCGAGCGGCCACCAAGAAGGCGGCGCCGACCGCGAAGGCCGTAGTGGCCAAGAAGTCCGTCCCCCAGAAGGCGACGACGACGACCAAGGCCCCGGCCAAGAAGGCCACCGTGGCCAAGACCACACCGGCCAAGAAGGCCACCGTGGCCAAGACCACACCGGCCAAGAAGGCCACCGTGGCCAAGGCGCCGGCCAAGAAGACGGTGGCGAAGAAGGCCGCTGTGGTCAAGGCTCCCGCGAAGAAGACCGTGGCCAAGAAGACCGTGGCCAAGAAGTCGACCGCCCGCCGCTAGGAGCGGCACGGCCGGCTAGGAGAAGGGGGGCGCCACGGCGCCCCCCTCTTCGCGCCGGGGGCACGTCATGGCACGCTCTTGGCGTGTCCGAGCCCATCGATCTGAGCCACAACCCGGCCGCGTTCATCTCCGAGCTCTTGCGCGAGGTGCCCGAGGCGGAGTTCCTCCTCGACGAGCACCTGGACCACCACGACGGTGAGATCGCCATCGACGTGCTGGTGTCGGCCATGCTGGGCTTCACCACGAGCCTGCAGGACGCACAGGACGCCGAGCTGGCTCAGCGCTGCCTGGCCTTCCTGCAGCGGGCGATCGGCACGACGACGCCTCTCGGCGGCGAGGTCGACGAGGCGTTCTTCGACGACCAGGACTGGTGAGGGCCGCCCCCCGCCAGTCCTAGAGGTCGCGCATGATCCGGAACGCCTCTCCCAGCCGCAGACCGGCCCGACCTCCGTGCTCGGCGAGCCGGTCGAGCATCCGGGCGCGGAAGGCGGCGGCCTGGCCCGCGTCGTCACCCTCGATGTGCATCGTCGAGCGCAGCTGGCTCTTGTGCTCCAGCAGCGCCCGATGCTTGTGGTCCTCGAAGCCGACCACGTCCTCGACGTGGTCGGGCTCCTCTGCCTCCCACAGCAGCAGGGTCTCCGGGCGGTGCGGCTGGATCTCCTGCTCAGGGAAGAAGAGCGGGTCGCGCGCCGCCACGATGCCGTCGGTGGCCAGGAAGCCGGCGTTGCGATGGTCGGGGTGCAGCCGGTACCGCCGCCACGGGTCGTGCCCGAGCACCACGTCGGGCCTCAGCTTGCGGATCCAGTAGGCCACCTCCCAGCGCTGCCGCAGCCCTGACTCCAGCTCGCCGTCGGTCCAGCCGAGGAAGACGACGTCCCCGGCTCCACCGAGAGCGCGAGAGGCCGCTCGCTGCTCTTCCTGGCGGGCCGCGACCAGCCGGGCCGGAGCCTCGTCGGGATCCCACGAGCCCTTCGAGCCGTCGGTGCAGACCAGGTGGAAGATGTCCGTGCCGCCGGCCGCCCACTTGGCGAGGGTGCCGCCGCAGCCGAACTCGATGTCGTCCGGGTGGGCTCCGATGGCCAGCGCGCGGCCGGGTCGTTCGAGGTTCGACGAGGGTGCCAAGGGTCTCTCCTGTGGGCTCAGACGCCGGCCGGGCTGATCGCGACCAGGTCGTCCGGCACGTCGACGTCCCAGCTGAGGTCGGCGAGGCGAGCGATGCGAACGTCGTGGCCGAGCGTCCTCGCCAAGGCGTGGTGACGGCGGAACGAGCCGGGCCCGTAGGCGAAGGGGAAGGACGACGCCGCCGGCACGCACAGGACGTTGGTGCCGTCGTCGTGGCGGTCCGGGACGATCGTGACGCCGGGGAAGCGTGCGACGCGCGTGAGGTCTGTGGCCAGGGGCAGGTCGGCATGGGCCACGATCACCTGGCGGTGCCCGTCCGCGGCGAGGACCTCGAGGCCCCGAGCCACGGCGCCGTCCAGGCCGAGGCCCGCTGTCCAGATGACACGAGCCCCCCGCAGCTCGGCCCACTGAGCCACGCCGACGTCGTCGCAGGCGACGGCGACGGGTGCGGCCGAGGCTGCCGCCAGCACTCCGTCGGCCATGGCGCGGGCCAGCGCCGACCGTTCGGCGGGCCCCAACGTGGGCGCCAGGCGACGCTTGGCTTGGCTGAAGGCCTTCACCGGCACGAGCGTCACGACTGCGGCGGGGGCCATCGGCCCGGAGTCTACGGTCGGGGACCCGTATGTCTAACGTGAGCGCGTGACGACCGGGGTGGCGGTGATCGGGGCGGGATCCTGGGCGACGACGGTCGGCGTCGTCGCGTCCTCCAACGCCGCGGTCACGCTCTGGACACGCCGAGCGGAGCTGGCTGAGGAGGTCAACGAGCGCCACGCCAGCTCGTCGTATGCCGGCCACCACCGGCTGCCGTCGGGCCTACGCGCCACCACGTCGATGGAGCAGTGCCTGGCTGGGGCGGATGTCGTGGTGATCGGCGTGCCGTCGCACGCCGTGCGTTCCGCAGTCGCACAGGCTGCGTCGCACTTGCCCCCGGGCGTGCCGATCCTGAGCTTGGCCAAGGGCCTCGAGCAACGCACCCTGTTGCGCATGACCGAGGTGATCCGCGAGCTCGTTCCTGCCCACCCCGTGGGGTTGTTGACGGGCCCGAACTTCGCCGGAGAGATCCTCGCCGGCTTCCCGGCCGCGGCCGTGATCGCGCTCGAGGACCAGGTCGTGTGCGCCTCTCTGCAGCAGCTGTTCTCGACCGACGCGTTCCGGGTCTACACGAACGACGACGTGATCGGATGTGAGGTCGCAGGCGCCTTGAAGAACGTGGTGGCCATCGCGGCAGGCATGTCCGACGGGCTGGGCTTCGGCGACAACACCCGCGCCGCGCTCGTCACCCGCGGGCTGGCCGAGCTGACGCGCCTGGGGGTTGCGCTCGGCGGGCGCTCGCTCACCTTCAGCGGCCTGGCCGGGCTGGGCGACCTGGTGGCCACCTGCACCAGCCGGCAGAGCCGCAACCGTCAGATGGGCGAGCAGCTCGGCAGGGGCCGCACGCTCGAGGAGATCATGGCCGGCACGACCACGGTCACCGAGGGCGTGCGCACCGCCCGAGTGGTGGTCGAGCTGGCGGCGCGTCACGGTGTCGACGTGCCGATCGCCGAACAGGTCTCCGCCGTCATCGATCACGGCAAGCCGGCGCGCGACGTCATCCCGGCGCTGATGGGCCGCGAGAGTCGTCGCGAGCTGCACGGGATGGCGTGATGGGCGCACGGAGCCGGGCATCCCGGAAGGCGACGGGCCGGTCGGGCGACGCGGCGAACGTGGACGTGGAGCTGTCGAGCTGGGTGTTGCCGTACTGGCTCGAGCGTCAGCTCGACCCGCGCTCGCCGGCCTTCGTGCCCCGCAGGCACCTGGCCGCGGCCACGAACCTCACCAACCGCAACTGGACGTCGGTCGGCACGGTGGGTTCGCCCAGCAAGGCGATCGTCGATCCCCGCGGCTTGGTGACGCCCCGGTACGGCGGCTGGTCGCTCGACTGGTGGATCGGCGCGGACGACCGCTGGCACCTGCCGTCCCGCGAGCCGAGCGTGCGGCAGTCACTCGTGTCCGACACGCCGGTCGTGGAGACGGCGATGCGTGTCCCAGGTGGGGACGCGCTGCACCGGGTCTATGCCGTCCCGGGTGAGGAGCCGATGGTGGTGGTGGAGATCACCAACGCCACCAGCATCCCGTTCGCGGTTGCGTTCGCCGTGCGCCCCTACAACCCCGAGGGCCTGGCGGTCGTGGAGCGCATCGCTCTGCACGACCGGACCGTCATGGTCGACGACCGGCCGGCGCTGCTGTTCCCGAAGCGCCCACGAAGGGTGTCCGCCGGAACGCTTCACGACGGTGACTCGGCCCACGAGGTGTTGCGGGGTGAGGCGGGGGAGTCGTTCCCCACGGAGCTCCACGACGACGCGGGCATGGCCCAGGCCGCGTTCGTGTTCCCGCTGGCGCATCGGGCCACCTTGCGGGTGGCCGTGCCGTTCGCCGTGGAGCCCGACGCGCACGGAAGAGGCCGCTCCCGGCGGGGAACGACCGCGTTGCCCGAGCCGCCCACGGAGCTCCCGGAGAGCGACGTGGTCGTCCGCAGCTGGCAGGCGCAGACCGCCAACCGTGGCATGCGCCTGGTGCTGCCCGAAGGCAAGCTGGCGAATGCGGTAGAGGTGAACCGGCGCTACATGCTGCTGTTCCACGAGGGGCAGGACGTCACGCCCGGCCCCTTCACCGCCCATCACTTCCAGCTCCGTGACGCGGCGTATCTGCTCGGTGCCCTCGATCGGTACGGCTTCCACCGCGAAGCCGACGAGGTCATCCGCCACCTTCCCGAACGACAGTCGGCCGACGGGGGCTTCGGCAGCCAGCGCGAGGAGTGGGACGCCAACGGAACGGCGCTGTACGCCATGGCCGAGCACTGGCGGCTCACCGGAGACGCGTCGTTCCTCGACGCAGACTCGGTCGCCGCAGGGGCCGGCTGGATCGAGCGGAAGCGCCACGGGAAGCGCTCGCCGGACGAAGCGGTGCTCCGCGGCCTGCTCCCGGCCGGCGTGCCGGTCGAGCACCTCGGGCCGTTCGACCACTACTACTGGGACGACCTCTGGTCCCTGCGGGGCTTGCTCGACGCCGCCAGCCTCCTCGGCGAGGCCGGCCGCACGGATCAGGCGCTCGAGGTCGGGACGTGGGCTGCGAATCTGCGCGGCGACCTCGAGCAGTCGATCGCACTCGTAGCCGAGCGCCTGGGCTCGCCGGTGCTGCCGGCCGGGCCTCGTCGCGGCATCGACCCGGCCATCATCGGCTCGCTCGTCGCCTGCTCACCACTCGGGCTGTACGCCGCCGACCATCCCATGATCCAAGCGACGGCAAGCGCCGTCCGCGACCGCTACTGCATCGACCGGGCGTACTTCCAGAGCCTCAGCCACACCGGCCTCGGCACGTACCTCACGCTGCAGCTCGCCGCGGTGGAGCTGGAGGCGGGGGACCGCAGGGCTCTCGACCGCCTGCAGTGGATGCTGGACGCCGCCACGCCCACGTACACCTGGCCTCAGGCGATCCACCCCCAGCTCGGGGGAGGTTGCATGGGCGACGGCCACCACGGCTGGGCCGCTGCCGAGCTCCTGACGTTGGTGCGCAACCTCCTGGTGCGGGAGGTTGCGACCGCCAGCACAGGCATCGATCTGGCGCTGTGCTCGCTCCTGCCCGACGGCTGGGCCGGTCAGGGCCTCGAGGTGCACGAGGCCCCCACGCATGCGGGCCTCGTGTCGTTCGCGGTGCGCTGGCATGGTGACCGCCCGGCACTGCTGTGGCAGCTCGAGCCGCATGCATCCGGCCGGGGTGCTCCCGTTCGCTTCACCGCGCCCGGGCTCGATGCCCGCTGGTCGTCCACCGAGCTGCGGGGCGAAGCGCTGCTGGCACCGTTCGCCGACTTCCCGCGTGCGGAGGCAGCCGGGGCCGAGGAACCACCCGCAGGAGAGCCCTCCCTGCCGCCACCATCGGGATCGTTCTCCTGATCACCTGACGCCAGCGGTTCCGCCGCGCGGTCAGGTCGGCCGTGCCGCTATGGCACACTCTCGCCCGGCCGTGGGGCAAGTTCGTCCACACCGACGATTGGGCAGGTGACGAGTGATCCGCCACAGCGGGACCCTGGGAGACGAAGAGCAGCTGGCGGCCGACGTGTGCATCGTCGGCGGAGGCCCAGCCGGCCTGACCCTGGCCGCGGAGCTGCTCGGCTCGGGACTCACCGTCGTGCTGCTCGAGTCGGGCGGCGCGCACCCGCCCGCGGGCGGGCAGCCATACCACGCCGGCAGGAGCGTGGGACTTCGGTACGACCTAGAGGCTTCCCGTGTTCAGGGTGTCGGCGGCAGCGCGCAGCACTGGCACATCGCGACGCCCGGGGGGCAGACCCGCGTTCGGCTCCGCGAGCTGGACGAGCTCGACATGGAGGCCCGTCCCGGTGTCCGGGCGCCCGGGTGGCCGTTCGCCCGGGCAAGCCTCGAGCCGTACTACAAGCGAGCCCGGACGCTCTGGGGCATGCAGCCCGCTGAACCCGACGAGCCGTTCATCGAGTCCGCGCTGCGGCGCTTCTTCTCGTTCGCGCCGCCCGACGTGTTCACCCAGACCCTGCCGAGGAGCCTCGCCGCCGACCCGAACACGACGATGGTGGTCGAGGCCGTCGCCACCGAGCTCATCTCCAGAGGGACCGGAGCCGGGATCGAAGCGGTGGCCGCTCGGGGGTCCGACGGGCGACGGTTCACGGTGCGAGCCCGCACCTACGTGGTGGCCGCCGGAGGCATCGAGACCCCCCGGCTGCTGCTGGCGTCACGCACCGGCACGCCTGCCGGAGTCGGCAACCACCACGACCAGGTGGGCCGGTACTTCATGGAGCATCCGCACTACCTCTCCGGCTTCGTCGCCCCGAGGACTCACAAGCTCTTCTACCGCACCGACGCGTGGGACATCTTCCTCAAGGCGGGCCACCCGGTGCAGGCAACCTACGCCCTCGACGCCGAGGTGCTGCGCCGAGAAGGCCTCCTGAGCACGGCGTTCATCCTGGCTTGGCGACCGGCACGGGCCGTCCTGCCGGTCGGGCGGGCGGGGCGTGTCGACCAGCGAGGTGTGGGCGCGGTGCGGAGGGTCGCCGCCATGTGGCATCGGCGGCAGGCCGACCCCGGAGCGGCGCGGGATGCGGCCGCGATCGTGGCGTCGGTGCCGGCCATGGCGGGCTACTTCGTCCGGCAACGACACGCGGTGACCGCCGACCGGGCCGGCCGGCCGCACCGAGCCCCGATCATGTTCGACCTCCACGCCATGGCCGAGCAGGCCCCGCGACCCGACAGCGTCGTGCGCCTCGGCCACGGCGTCGACCGGTTCGGCATGCCGGAGGTCGAGCTCGACTGGCGCGTCGGCGTCGATGACGCCGACAGCATGCGTCGGAGCCACGAGCTGATGGCCCCCCTGCTGGAGCGCCACTTCAACGTGCGGGTCTCGCCGCTGCTGCCCGACCGGGGCGTGCCCCGGCTGGGCTACGGCTACCACCACATGGGCACGACGCGCATGTCGGTGAGGCCGGACCAAGGTGTCGTCGATGCGGACTCCCGGGTGCACGGTGTCGACAACCTCTTCGTGACCGGGTCCTCGGTGTTCCCGGCCGGTGGCTCGGCCAACCCGACGCTCACGATCGTGGCCCTGGCCATGCGCTTGGCCGACCGGCTGAAGAAGGAAGCGCGCCCGACCTCCGTGCGGGTGCCCTGCCCCTGACGGGCTCTACCGCTCGCTCGAGTACCAGCCCTCGGGCGCCGGGTCGGCGGGGCGATCGAGGTCGGGGACCCAACCGGTGCCGTCCACGTACTGCCGCACGACGCGCGCGGGGGCACCGACGATCACCGACCGGTCGGGGACGTGCCCCCGCACGACGGAACCGGCTGCGACGGTGACGTGGCGGCCGATGTCCGCCCCGGGCAGCACCACCACGCCGGCGCCCAACCAGCTGCCCGCGCCGACGCGCACCGGCTGGGCCGTCGGCCACTGGCGGCCGATCGGCACGTCCACGTTCTCGTAGGTGTGGTTGTGGTCGGTGATGTAGACGTTCGGCCCGGTGGTGACGTCGTCCTCGATCACCACGCCGACCCGGGCGATGATCGAGCTGCCGCGGCCGATGTTGCAGCGATCGCCGAGGACGAGGACGGGAGGGCTGCTCCGGTCCGACGTTCGGGCCGACTCGAACGGCATGCCGACGGCCATGCTGACGTTGGGCCCGACGAGAGACTCGCGGCCGATGGCGATCAGCCCTTCGCCCATGATCGCACCCGGCGGGAAGGCCACGCAGCTGCCCGCACCGAAGGAGCCGAAGCGGCGTCCCCTCGCGTCATCGGGAGCGATGACGCCGACGGCCGTGACCCAGGTCCACGAGCGGTGGATCACCGCGGCGGCGAGGTTGCGGCTCCACGGCCGGGTCGACAGGGGTCGCACCGGCGGCACCGTACCCGGGTGGAACAGGTTGGCTTCAACGTGCCGGTACTGTGCCGAGCCATGGCCGCAACCGTCCCGGCCGTGCGCAGGGCCAACCGACGCACGGCGCCCTCGCTCGCCACCGAGCGGGCCTTCTGGGACGCCGGTCACGACGTGGTCGTCGGAGTGGACGAGGTGGGCCGCGGGGCGTGGGCCGGGCCGCTGACCATCGGCGCCGCGGTCGTGCCGCGAGACAAGCGGGTCTACAAGATCCGCGACTCGAAGATGCTCACCGAGCCCGAGCGCGAGCACCTCTTCGACCGGATCGCCGGCTGGTGCCGGGCCTGGGCCGTCGGCCACGCCTCGCAGGAGGAGTGCGACCGCCTAGGGATGACCGCGGCCCAGAAGCTGGCGGCGCGCCGGGCGATCGACGGCCTCGGGCTGCAACCCGATCACGTGGTGATCGACGGGAACTGGGACTTCGTCGGCGGTGGCAACACCACCCGCATCATCCGGGGCGACGCGACCTGCTTGTCCATCGCCGCCGCCTCGATCCTCGCCAAGGTCACGCGTGACCGCCTCATGCGAGCCGAGGCGGAGCACTTCCCGGCGTACGACTTCGAGCTCAACAAGGGGTACCCGTGCCCACGCCACAAGGCGGCGCTGCGCGCCTTCGGGCCCACCTCGATCCACCGCCGGTCGTGGGTCTTCATGGAGTCGTTGCCCTGGGGTGTGCACCGACCACCGCTCGCCCAGGCCGAGCTCTTCATCGGATGACTCGACGGGAGGCCTGGCTGCTCCGGGCGTTCTCGATCTGGACCATCTGGGTCTGGGGCACCCGCATCTGGAACACCTTGGGCGACGACACCCGATCGACCGGCTTCAAGGTGGTGCACGTCCTGCTGGCCCTCGTGTCGGTCGCTCTCGCCGTCGTCGGCCTCGTGGTCGTGGCGCGGGTGCGCAAGCGCAGCGCCTGACTCAGGCCTCGACGTCGGGCAGGGTGGCCACCGGGATCTGGTCGGTGCCGATCGAAGGGATGTCCTTGAACTCGCCCTTGCGCTCGTCGTAGACGTTCCGTACGACCACCTGCGCCATCCCGGCGATCGGGATGGCGAGCAGTGCCCCGACGATGCCGAACACCTCCACGCCGATGAGCACGCTGACGAGCACCATCAGCGGGTTGAGGTTCACCGTGCGGGACATGACGGTCGGCTGCAGCAGGTGGTTCTCGAGCTGCTGGTAGACGACGTAGAAGATCAGGGTGGCGATGCCCTGGCGGGTCGACGTGAGGAAGGCGACGCCGACGGTGGGGATCGCACCGAGCGTCGCACCGACCATCGGGATGAGGTCGGCCATGGCGACCCACAGACCGAGCACCCCGGCGAAGGGCACGCCGATGATGGTCAGGAAGATGAACGTGCACACCCCGGCGATGCCGCTGATCACGAGGTTGCCGGCCATGTATCCCGTGACCGCCTTGGCGCAGTCGGCCGCCACCAGCCGGATGAAGGTGCGGCGGCGGTCGTCCACCAGCTTCAGGGCGGCGGCCGTCATCTTGGGCGCCTCGAGCACCATCAGGAAGGTGAGGACGAAGATCGTCACCATGGCGAAGACGGTGTTGGCGAAGCTCCGGATGACGCCCAGCGCCGGTGCTCCGGCGTTTCGGAGACCCTCCTGCAGGCGTTCCTGGTTCTGCTCGATGACCTCGTCGAGGTTGTACCGCTCGACCAGCCGGCCGATCCTTCCCTCGCCCTCCTCGGCCTGCTGGACGAACTGCGGCAGCTCCTGGATGAACTGGTTCACCTCGCCGACGATCGGGCGCACGACGACGAAGATCCCGCCGACGATCAACCCCACACCGGCGAGGAAGACCAGCAGGGTGGCCATCGAGCGGCGCAGGCCCTGACGCGCCAGCCAGTCGACGGCCGGTGTCAGCACGATGGCGAGGAAGCCGGAGATGACCAGCCAGCCGAGGATCCGCGCCAGCTTCTCGATGAGCAGCAGCGCCACGTAGGTCAGCAGGACCAAGCCGATCGTGGCCAGGATGGTGCGGACGGGAACAGGCGGGCGCATACCCCGGCTCGGCATCGTCCGGCAGCGTACCCAGGGGCTAACCTCCGCCTCTGCCATGGGCCAGCCGATCGTCGTCACCGTCAAGCCGACCGCGGACCCGAGTCGGGCGCGGTTCGAGGTCAACCGCACCCTGACCGGCATGTCGCACGAGCGCTATGACGTCGGCGTTCCCGTCGAGGGCGACCGGCCGCCGGACGAGCTGGCACGCCGCCTGTTCGCCCACGGTGGGGTTCGGCGGGTGCACGTCTTCTCGAACGTCATCAACCTGACCCTGGAGCCGGGTGGGACGCCGGAGAGCCTCGTGCCGGTGATCGAGCAGCTGTACATCCACTACACCCCTGGGGTCCAGCCCTCCGTGCCGCCCGGCTGAGCGGCCACTCCGGTCGGTGCGAGGGGAATGATTAGCACGGGTAATTAGTTGTGCTAATCGATGTCCCGAGGCTCAGCCCCCATCGTCGACCGCAACGCAGCCGAGACCGAGCTGCTCACCCGGCTGCGGCTCAGCGTGATGCGCCTGGCCCGCCGGCTGCGCCAGGAGTCGACCGGCGACGATCAGGTCACCCCGTCGATCCTGTCGGCCCTGGCCAGCGTGGCGCGGCTCGGCCCGGTGACTCTCGGAGACCTGGCTGCGGCCGAGCGGGTGCAGCCGCCGAGCATGACCCGGCTGGTCAGCCGGATGGAGGAGCTGGACCTCGTCGAGCGTGAGCAGGACGCGGGCGACCGGCGGGTGGTCCGCGTACGCCTCACCAGCTCGGGCCGGCACTTCGTCGACCGCACGAGGACGAAGAAGAACGAGTACCTGGCGCGCCGGATGGCCGGCCTCACCCCTGAGGAGGCGAGGCTGCTCGAGCAGGCGCTACCGGTGCTCGAGCGCCTGGTGGGCGACGAAGCCTGATGCGCATCCTCCGTCAGACCTTCTCGTCCCTCGCCGTGCGCAACTACCGGTTGATGTTCTTCGGCATGCTGGTCTCGTCCGCCGGTACGTGGATGCAGTCGGTCGCCCTCGGTTGGCTCGTGCTGGATCTCACCGGCAGCGGCACGGCCGTCGGCCTCATCACCGCGGCTCAGTTCCTGCCCATGCTCTTCCTGGGAGCCTGGGGCGGCCTCATCGCCGACCGCTTCGACAAGCGCCGCATCCTCGTCATGACCCAGACGGCCATGGGCCTGTCGGCTGGGTTCCTGGCCACCGTGGTGCTCCTCGACGTCGTCGCGCTCTGGATGGTCTTCGCGTCGGCCCTGGCCCTGGGCTTCGCGACGGTGATCGACAACCCGGCTCGCCAGTCGTTCATCCCTGAGCTGGTCGGCACCGATCGGGTCACCAACGCCATCGCCCTCAACAGCGCGATGTTCAACGCCTCCCGCATGGTGGGGCCGGCCATCGCCGGCGTGCTGATCCTCCGGTGGGGCACGGGCATCTGCTTCGCCATCAACGCCGTGTCGTACATCGCGGTCATCACCGGCGTGGTGATGATGCGGACGTCCGAGCTCGAGCGGGGCAAGCCGGTCGCTCGGGCTCGGGGCCAGGTGCGGGCGGGGTTCCGCTACGTGTGGTCGACGCCCGACCTCCGCTCCACCATCCTGCTGGTGGCCGTCGTCGGCACGTTCACCTTGAACTTCCAGGTCATCCTGCCGGTGCTGGCCCGCTTCACCTTCGACCGCGGTCCGGGCACCCTCGGCGTGCTGTACTCCGTCATGGGCGCCGGCTCGCTCGTCGGGGCCCTGGTGGCGGCCGGGCGCAACCGGCCGAGCCGCAACGTCATGATCGGTGGCGCCTTCGTGCTCGGGCTGCTGATGCTCGGCGTCGCCGCCGCGCCGAACCTGGCCGTGGCCACCGTGCTCCTGGCCCTCACCGGGGCCGCCACCATCACCTTCCTGTCCACGGCGAACGCGCTGCTGCAGCTGAGCTCGGACCAGCAGATGCGGGGCCGGGTGATGGCCCTGTACGCCATCGTCTTCCTGGGCAGCACGCCCATCGGCGGCCCCATCATCGGCTGGATCGGCGAGCAGTGGTCGCCACGAGCCAGCTTCGCGGTGGCGGGTCTGGCCGCCCTGGGCGGAGCAGCGATGGCCAGCACGATCAGCGTGCGCGCCGGCCGGCGCTCGACGGCACCTGTGGACGACGCGGTGCCCCGCGAGCCGGCTGCCGCCTGAGCTGCGTCCCGCCAGCCCGGTTGCCGAACGAACAGGCGTTCGTTACGGTCGCAGCATGGGGTTTGCGGGGCACGCGCTCGACGGGGTCGCCCGGCCGTCGCCGGGCCGGCTGGTGGGGCAGGTCACGCCCGTCTCCCTGGCCGACCAGCACCTCCTGCCGGTGCTGCCCGAGCTGCGTGGGCTGCTCCCCGGCGGAGGCCTCCGTCGGGGGACGGTCGTGGCCGTCGGCGGTGGTCCGGGGTCCCGATCACTGACGCTCTCCCTGCTGGCCGCCGCCTCCGCCGCCGGATCGTGGGCAGCCGCGGTGGGGGTGGCCGATCTCGGGGTGGTGGCCGCGGCCGAGCTGGGTGTGGCCCTCGAGCGGTTCGCCCTCGTCCCCCAGCCGGGTGACGCGTGGCCGGCCGTCACCGCCGCCCTGCTCGACGCCGTCGACCTGGTGGTGGTTCGCCCAGCTCGGCGGGTGCGCCCGGCCGATGCCCGGCGGCTGGTGGCCCGGGCGCGCGAGCGGGGAGGTGTGCTCTTCCCGATCGGTGAGTGGCCGGAGGCGGCCGACGTCCGCCTCACCCTCGACGGCACCGCATGGGACGGCCTGGGCTCGGGCCATGGCCACCTGCAGGCCCGTCGGCTCGTGGTCACCACCGGCGGACGGGGGGCGGCGTCACGTCAACGACGCGTCACCGTCCTGCTGCCGACCCCGGTTTCGGGGCTGGTGCCGATCTCGGACGGCATGCCATGAGCGCGGTGCGCACCCTGGTCGTCTGGTGCCCCGACTGGCCGGTGGTGGCCGCCGGCATCGAGGCATCGACGCCGGCGGCCGTACTGCAGGCCAACCGGGTGGTGGCCTGCTCGGAGGCGGCACGAGCCGAAGGGGTGAAGCGCGGGCTCCGGCGCCGGGAAGCCCAGGGCCGCTGCCCCGATCTGGTGGTGGTCGAGCACGACCTCGGGCGGGATGCCCGCGCCTTCGAGCCGGTGGTGGCCGCCCTCGAGGCACTGTGCCCGCGCATCGAGATCGTCCGGCCCGGCGTGTGCGCCTTCGCCACCCGGGGCCCGTCCCGCTACTTCGGCGGTGACGAAGCGCTGACCGCGCTCGTGGCCGGCACCGTGGGTGTGCCCTGCCGGTCGGGCATCGCCGACGGGCCGTTCGCGGCCGGGCTGGCGGCGCGCACCGCCACACCCGAGCAGCCGACGATCGTGGCTGCCGGCACCAGCCGGGCGTTTCTCGCCGACTTCCCGGTGTCGACCCTCGAACGCCCCGAGCTGGCCGACCTGCTCGTGCGTCTCGGCCTGCACACCCTGGGCGATCTGGCTGCGCTCCCCGCCGCCCAGGTGCTGGCCCGCTTCGGGCCGGACGGCGCGCTGGCGGCCCGGCTGGCCCGTGGCCTCGACGAGCGTCCGCTGGCCGCCCGCACCCCGCCGCCCGACCTGGCGGTGTCGGCCGAGCTCGACCCCCCCGCGGATCGCGTCGACCGCGTCGCGTTCCTGGCCAAGTCCCTGGCCGACGAGCTCACCGACGAGCTGGCTCGGCAGGGCCTGGCCTGCACCCGCCTCTCCATCGAGGCGGAGACCGAGCACGGTGAGACGCTCGTGCGGCTGTGGCGCCACGACGGCGCGCTGACTCCCACCGCCATGGCCGAGCGGGTGCGCTGGCAGCTCGACGGCTGGCTCTCCGGCTCGGCCACCGACCGTCCCACCGCCGGCATCGTGCGGCTCCGCCTGGCCCCCGACGAGGTCAAGCCGGATCTCGGCCGCCAGCTCGGGTTCTGGGGCGGCAGCACCCTGCAGGATGCCCGAGCGGCCAGGGCGCTGGCTCGGGTGCAGGGCATGCTCGGGCCGGACGCCGTCTGCACGGCGGTGCTGCAGGGCGGTCGCAGCCCGGGTGAGCAGGTCCGGCTCGTGCCGTGGGGGGACGATCGTGGTACCGGTGCGGGCTCCGCACCGGGCACCGGCCGCGGCGGTGCCGAGCGGGCGCCCTGGCCGGGGTCCGTGCCGGCTCCTGCTCCGGCGACCATCCACGTCCAGCCCGTGCCGGCCGAGGTGCTGGCCACCGACGGCACGGCGGTCACCGTCGCCGGTCGCGGGCTGATCTCCGCTCCGCCGGCCCGGTTGTCGATCTCCGGTCACCAGTGGGCCGACCTCGTCGGATGGGCCGGGCCCTGGCCGGTCGACGAGCGGTGGTGGGACCCCCCTGCTCACCGCCGGCGAGCCCGTCTCCAGGTGCTCCAACACGACGGCACGGCCCACCTGCTCGCCGTCGAAGGAGGCCAGTGGTGGGTGGAGGCGACCTATGACTGACGCCGACCGGCGGCGGCGGGTCTCAGGCGGCGAGCGAGCGCTTCAGGTCGAGGAGCACGGTCGAGCGGCCGGTCGAGATGCCGGCCTGCGGCCGCCCGCGGCTCTCGCGGATGGCCACCTCGACCACCCGCCCCTCGGTTGCGCACCGCTCGAGCAGCAGCTCCACGCAGCCTGCGATCCACTCGTCGCGAGGCACGCACACCTCGAGCGTGATGGGTGCGCCGGTGCCGACCACCACGGCATCCACCAGCACCGAATCACGGCTGCAGCTGACGAACAGCATTTGCACCATGAGCCGCCGGTCGAAGTGGCCGAGGAGGTCGATGCGCGACGGCGGCTCTGGCGCGGCGGAGTGCCCGTCGTCCCACGCCGGAAGGCGGTTGACGAGGATCCACAGCGCACCCAGCGTCAACGAACCGACCACCGTCATCACGCCGAGGAACAAGCCGTACCACTCCACGTCCGGTAGCTACCCCCTCCCGGGCAGCCGCACACGAGAGCATCCACCACCCACGAGCGGAGAGAACATATGTTCGCTACGCTCGCTCCATGGGCTTCGACAACCCCCGCGTGCCTTGGTCCGAGCTGGAACGACGACTCAGTGACAACGAACCGCAGCACAAGGAGCCGCAGGGAGGGCGCGGCAGCAACGTCCCGGAAGGGGCCAACGGGGGTGACAGCCCGGCATGGTCACGCAAGCGCCAGCCCTACGAGGCTCCTGCCCTCGTCTCCCGGCCGGGGCGACGGCAGGCCTACGCCGAGCTGCACTGCCACTCGAACTTCAGCTTCCTCGACGGAGCCTCCCATCCCGAGGAGCTGGTCGAGGAGGCAGCCCGTCTCGGTCTCGAGGCCCTGGCCCTCACCGATCACGACGGGATGTACGGCGTGGTGCGCTTCGCCGAGGCGGCGGCTGCGGTGGGCCTGCCGACCGTGTTCGGCTCCGAGCTGAGCCTGGGGCTCACGAAGCCCCAGAACGGGGTGGCCGACCCCGAGGGCACCCACCTGGTCGTGCTGGCCCGCGACCCTCAGGGCTACGCCAGCCTGTGTCGGTCCATCAGCGCGGCCCAGCTGGCGGGGAAGCAGAAGGGTCGGCCGGTGTTCAACCTCTCGGCGCTGTCCCAGGCCGCCGGCGGGCACTGGCTGGTGCTCACCGGGTGTCGCAAGGGGCCGGTGCCCGACGCCTTGGTGAAGCGCGGGCCGGCGGCGGCGGCGCGGGTCCTCACCGATCTGGTCGTGGCCTTCGGGCGTGACAACGTGGCCGTCGAGCTGTGGGACCACGGTGACCCGCTCGACTCCGCCCGCAACGACGCACTCGTCGATCTGGCCGTCCGCCAGGGGGTGGCGGTGGTGGCCACCAACAACGTGCACTACGCCACCCCCTCGCGTCGGGCGCTGGCCACGGCTCTGGCTGCGGTGCGGGCCCGGCGCAGCCTCGACGAGATCGACGGCTGGCTGCCGCCCTCCAACGCCGCTCATCTGCGGTCCGGTGACGAGCAGTCCCGGTGGTTCGCCCGATACCCCGGCGTGGTCGAGGCGGCGGCCGCGCTGGGTCGGGAGTGCGCGTTCGACCTGCACCTCGTCGCCCCCAACCTGCCCGACTACCCGGTGCCGCCGGGGCACACCGAGATGTCGTGGCTGCGCCGGCTCACCGAGCAGGGCGCCCTCCGCCGCTACGGGCCCCGGTCGGCCGAGCGGGTGCGGGGCGCCTACCGCCAGATCGACCGCGAGCTCGACGTCATCGAGCGGCTGGGCTTCCCCGGCTACTTCCTCATCGTCTACGACATCGTCGAGTTCTGCCGGAGCCATGACATCTTGTGCCAGGGCCGCGGATCAGCCGCCAACTCGGCCGTCTGCTACGCCCTCGGCATCACCGCGGCCGACGCCGTCGCCCTCGGCCTCCTCTTCGAGCGCTTCTTGTCCCCTGAGCGCGACGGGCCTCCTGACATCGACGTCGACATCGAGAGCGACCGTCGGGAGGAGGCCATCCAGTACGTCTACGAGCGCTACGGGCGGGAGAACGCGGCCCAGGTGGCCAACGTCATCACCTACCGGGCCAAGTCGGCGGTGCGGGACATGGGCAAGGCCCTCGGCCATGCCGTCGGCCAGCTCGACGCGTGGTCGAAGCAGGTCGACCACTGGGGGCCGCTGCGGTCCACCATCGAGCAGGGCGACCACGACATACCGGCTCCCGTGCTCGAGCTGGCCTCGCAGGTGCAGGGCTTCCCTCGGCACCTCGGCATCCACTCGGGCGGCATGGTGATCTGCGACCGGCCCGTGTCCGAGGTCGTGCCCGTCGAGTGGGGGCGCATGGAGGGTCGCACGGTTCTGCAGTGGGACAAGGACGACTGTGCGGCGGTCGGGCTGGTCAAGTTCGATCTGCTCGGCCTCGGCATGCTGTCGGCGCTGCACTACGCCATCGATCTCGTCCGCGACGCCCACGGTGTCGAGATCGATCTGGCCACGCTGCCGCAGGACGACGCCGTCTACGACATGCTCGGCCGGGCCGACACGGTAGGGGTGTTCCAGGTGGAGAGCCGGGCCCAGATGGCCACCCTGCCCCGCCTCAAGCCCCGCACCTTCTACGACCTGGTGGTCGAGGTGGCCCTCATCCGCCCCGGGCCCATCCAGGGCGGTTCGGTGCACCCCTACATCCGCCGGCGCAACGGGCGGGAGCCGGTCACCTACCTGCACCCCCTGCTCGAGCGGTCGCTGAAGAAGACGCTGGGCGTGCCCCTCTTCCAGGAGCAGCTCATGCAGATGGCGATCGACGTGGCCGGGTTCACGGCGGGGGAGGCCGACCAGCTGCGCCAGGCCATGGGCTCGAAGCGGTCGACCGAGCGGATGGAGCGCCTGCGGGCCCGGCTGTACGAGGGCATGGCGGCCAAGGGCATCACCGGCGAGGTGGCCGACCAGATCTACGACAAGCTCGCCGCCTTCGCCAACTTCGGCTTCCCCGAGAGCCACTCGGTGAGCTTCGCCTACCTCGTCTACTCCAGCTCGTGGATCAAGCTGTACTACCCGGCTGCCTTCTGTGCCGCCCTGCTCAACGCCCAGCCCATGGGGTTCTACTCACCCCAGTCGCTCGTGGCCGATGCCCGGCGGCACGGGGTGGAGGTGCTCGGGCCCGACGTCAACGCCAGCGCTGCTCTGGCCACCATCCTGGCCTCGCCGAGCGAACCGTGCCGACCGGGGAAGCGCACGTCGTCGCGGCGGGACGTGGGCACGGCGGTGCGGCTCGGGCTCTCGTCGGTGCGCCACATCGGTACCGAGCTGGCCGAGCGCATCGAGGCCGCACGACCCTTCTCCGACATGGAAGACCTCGTGCGCCGGTGCGGGCTCACCCAACCCCAGGTCGAGGCGTTGGCCACGGCGGGAGCCTTCGAGGGCTTCGGTGCGGGGCGGAGGGAGGCGCTGTGGGCCGCCGGCGCCGTCGTCCAGTCCCGGCCCGACCGGCTGCAGGGTGTGGTGATCGGCGGGGATGCGCCGACCCTCCCCGACATGACCAGCCTCGAGGAGGCGGTGGCCGATCTCTGGGCCACCGGCATCACGCCGAACGCCTTCCCCACCGAGTTCGTGCGCTCCCAGCTCGACGAGCTGGGTGTGGTGCCGGCCGCTCGGCTCGGCGACCCCACCCTGGAGGACGGCGGCCACGTGTGGGTCGGGGGGATCGTCACCCATCGGCAGCGGCCGGCGACCGCGGGCGGCACCACGTTCGTCAACCTGGAGGACGAGACCGGCCTCATCAACATCGTCTGCTCGAAGGGTGTCTGGGCCCGCCATCGAAAGGTGGCCCGATCGGCGCCGGCCATGCTGGTGCGCGGCCGGCTCGAGCGATCCGAGGGCGTGATCAACGTGGTGGCCGAGAAGATCTGTGTGCTTCCCGTCTCGATAGCTGCCGGGAGATCTCGCGACTACCGGTAGGTCGCCGCTATTCGCCGCTATTCGGCCATTCCGGCATTCAGCTCGTGTCGACGTCGATCATCCCTGAGGCGACCTGCTCCGGATACCGATGACCGGCGTGAAGCACGCGGTGTTGAAGCAACCGTATGCTGAGCGGAACCCAGGGGAGACTGCAGCCATGAGTGTTGAGGAACGTCCGTCGGAAGAGGTGCGCGCACCGATGGCAGAGCCGGCGCCGCCGGCTCGTCTGCGTCCCCTTGCACTTGCCGGTGCCGCATCCATGGGCGCAGGCGCCATCCACGCCGCCGCCATCGGCGTGCACAGCGAGCATCGCTCCGCCGTCTACGCCTTCACCGCTGCGGCCGTGTTCCAGCTGGCGTGGGGCGCCATCGCCCTCGTCCGCTCGTCCCGCTGGCTCGGTGCCATCGGTGCCGTCGGCAACACCGCCCTCTTCGGCGGATGGATGCTGGCCAAGACCACCGGCATCTCCTTCGTCGGCGGGCTCGAGGAGGCGGAGAGCATCCAGCTGGCCGACGGCCTGGCCGCGGTGCTGGCGGCCGTGGCCGTGGTGGCCGCCGTCTCCGCCATCCAGGCTCTGGCCGCCCCGAACCTTCGACCAGCTCGCATCCTCATGAGCGGCGCAGCCGCCATGGCCGTCGCCGTCCTGGCCGTGCCGGGCATGGCCGCCGCCGGCAGCCACGCCCACTCCGGAGCCGATGGCCACGGCGCGGCGGGGCACGACGACACCGAGGTGCACGCCGGTGACCACGCCGCCGGAGCCGGCGGCGCCGAGCACGTCGAGGTCTCGTTGCCGACCAAGCCCTACGACCCGGCCAAGCCGCTCGACTTCGGTGGCGTCCCCGGCGTGACGGAGACGCAGCAGGCCCGGGCCGAGAACCTCGTCGCCGTCAGCCTGCTCCGCCTTCCCCGCTTCGCCGACCCGGCGGTGGCCGAGGCGGCCGGCTTCCGGTCGATCGGTGACGGGCTCACCGGTCACGAGCACTACATCAACCGGGCCTACGTCGACGACGACAAGATCCTCGACCCCGACTACCCGGAGTCCCTCGTCTACCAGGTCGACCGGGCCACCGGCACCAAGAAGCTGGCCGCCGCCATGTACATGCTGCGCAACGGCGACACGCTGGCCGACGTGCCCGACCTCGGCGGTGCGCTCACCCAGTGGCACATCCACAACAACCTCTGCTACACGACGGGCGGCCAGGTGCGCGGGCTGACACGGCCCGACGGCACCTGCACGCCGCCCCTGGTCAAGGGGGCCGAGGTGCCCATGATCCACGTCTGGATCGTGCCCCACCGCTGCGGTCCCTTCGCCGCCCTGGAAGGCGTGGCCGGTGGGCAGCCGCCTCCCGGCGAGAAGACGCTGTGCGACCACGCGCACGGCTCGACCTCCTGACCTCCTGACCTCCTGACCAGTCCGCTGACCGCCCGGTCGGTCAGCGGGAGTAGGTGACCTCGAGGATCGCCTCGTCGATGGCCGTGGCCCGGATCTGGGCCGCGGCCTCGGTGGCCGTGACGCCGGGGGTGACGTCGAGCATGCGGGAGAGCGCGTAGACGGTCACCGCGTACCGATGCGTCTCCCCTGCGGGCGGGCACGGGCCGACGTAGCCGATGCTGCCGGAGCTGGCCTCGCCCTGCACCGCGCCGGGCGGCACCTCCCCTTCCTCCATGCTCTCGACCGAGGTGGGGAGGTTGAGCAGCACCCAGTGGAAGAACGGTGGCGTGGCGGCGTCCAGGTCGGTGAGGACGACGGCGAGCGAGCCGGCGTGGTCGGGGATCCCGGTCCAGCCGAGGGGCGGCGAGATGTTGTCCCCCTCGCAGGAGAAGCGCTCAGGCATGGGCGCACCTCTCTGGAGGGCCGGGCTTCCGATCGCCATGATGCCGAAGGGACGCCCCCTGCCACCATCGCCGCAGCCGGTCGCGAGGATGGCGCTCACGAGGAGCAGAGCGCAGAACCGCAGGAGGCGCACCCGGAAGAGCCTACGTCGCACACTCGTGACGCCTCGCTAGCGTCCCGGCGATGGACTTCCGACAGCAGCTCGACGACATCCGGGCCGCGGCGGTCTCGGTCGACGAGCCCACCCGGCTGCGATCCTTCTTCGAGACGACGTGGGCGCAGGAGCTGGCCGAGGCACCGGAGATGGCCACGTTCTACGGCATCCGGGGCCACGACCACCGCTGGAGCGAGCTCACCGTCGACGCCGTCGAGCGGCGGGTCGGCGAGCGGCGGGAGGCGCTCGAGGTGCTCGACACCATCGACGGGTCGACGCTCTCCGAGCAGGAGCGCCTGAGCCTCGACCTCTTCCGCACCATGGAACGAGGTGAGATCGAGGGAGCGGACTTCCACGGCGAGCTGCAGCCGGTCAACCAGCTGCAGGGCGTGCAGCAGGACGCGGCCATGGTGATCGAGGCTCAACCGTCGGAGACGGGCGAGGACGTGGCGGCCGTCCTCGAGCGCCTGCGCGCCCTGCCCGCGCTCGTCGACCAGACCATCGAGCTGATGCGCCTGGGGGCGGCCGCCGGCAACACGCCACCGCAGATCTGCCTCCGTGACGTGCCGCAGCAGGTGCGCAACCAGCTCGTTGCCGACCCCTTCGACAGCCCGCTGCTGCGGACGATCGCAGGGCTGCACGACGACGGTGGGCGCAAGGAGGCGGCACAGGCGTACCGACAGGGGATCGTGCCGGCGTTCGAGCGGCTCCACGACTTCCTCGTCGAGGACTACCTGCCGAGGGCCCGCACCACCACCGCATGCCGTGACCTGCCGAACGGCGAGGCGTGGTACCGCTACCTGGTGCGACACCACACCACCACCGACCACTCACCGGAGGAGATCCACGAGCTTGGCTTGGCCGAGGTGGCCCGCATCAAGGCCGAGATGGCCCGAGTGGCCGAGTCGGCCGGAGCAGCGGACCTGGGTGCCTACGCGCACCACCTCCGCACCGACCCGACGTACGCGTGCGAGACCGCCGACGCCCTGCTCGAGGGGTACCGGGCCATCGGGCGCCACATCGACGCGCGGCTACCCGACCTCTTCGGCACGTTGCCCGAGCTGGCGTACGAGATCGTGCCCGTGCCGTCCTACGCCGAGCAGTCCCAGACGGCTGCCTACTACCTCCCCGGAGCGACCGACGGCAGCCGGCCGGGGCAGTTCTTCGCCAACACCTACGACCTGGCCTCGCGCTTCACGTGGGAGATGGAGTCACTCACCTTGCACGAGGCGGTGCCGGGTCACCACCTCCAGATCGCGCTCGCCCAGGAGCTGGGTGACCTGCCGGACTTCCGCCGCAACGCCTGGTTCACGGCCTACGGCGAAGGATGGGGCCTCTACGCCGAGAGCCTCGGAGCCGAGCTCGGCCTCTACGCCACCCCGGCGGCTCGGTACGGCGCGCTCATGGGGGAGATCTGGCGGGCCGTGCGGCTCGTGCTGGACACCGGCCTCCACGCGTTCGGGTGGAGTCGTGACCAGGCCATCGCCTACTTCCAGGAGGCGACGGGCCGCGACGACCACGACATCGTGGTCGAGGTCGACCGGTACATCGTCTGGCCCGGGCAGGCGCTCGGCTACAAGATGGGCGAGCTGAAGATCAAGGAGCTGCGGGCGCGTGCCGCCGGCGCGGCAGGCGGGCGGTTCGACCTGCGCGCGTTCCACGACGAGGTGCTGCGGCACGGCTGCCTTCCCCTCGGCCTGCTGGAGGCGAAGGTCGACGGGAGGATCGCAGCCTCACGCCCGGGCCGGTGATGCGGACGCGATGATCTGAGGGTCCTCCGCCGGGGGTGCGAAGCAGCGGTGGAGGAAGTGTCCGATCTCCAGCGCGCACAGGTCGAGGAAGTCGGGCCGGCCGGCGAAGCCGTGCGCCTGTCCGGCATACATGTGCATCTCGACGGGCACGCCGGCGGCCACCAGCGCCTGGTACATCACCATGCTGGCCGAGGGGGGCACGACCTTGTCGCCGGTGCCGTGGAGCAGGAAGGTCGGCGGGTAGCTCGGGGTCACCGCGTGCAGCGGACTGGCCAGACGGAGCGAGTCGTCCGTCACTCCGTCCTTCATGAGCGCGGAGGCCGCCGTGCCTCCAGGGACTCGCGCGCCGTCGGGGTGGAACACCGTGGGAGGGAAGATCCCGACCACGGCCGCCACCGCCGAGCTGACCCCCGGGTTGCCGCCTTCGCCCTCGAGGTCCGGGTGGTTCGGCGTGCCGGCGGCGAGCAGGGCCAGGTGCCCTCCGGCCGAACGACCCAGCACGGCGATCTGTGTCTCGTCGATGCCGAGGTCGCCGGCGTTGGCGCGCACCCAGCGGATGGCCGCCTTGACGTCGTGGATGTGCGCCGGCCACGGTGACTCCGGGGTCAGGCGGTACTCGGAAGCCACGCAGACGAAGCCCTGGCCGGCGAGCGCATGGCCATAGCCGGTCATCACGCTCCGGTCGCCCATCCGCCAGGCGCCACCGTGCACGAGGAGCACGCCGGGCGCGCGGCCGGAGGGTTCGGCCGGCGAGTACACGTCGCACCGGAGGTCGCGGCCACCACCCGTGCCGAACACCACGTCGTTCCTGACCAGTGTCTCCACCGACATCTCTGCCCCCCGGCTGACGAACGGTGCTCGAGTGACCGTCGCATGGCCGATTCTCGCCGGGCCGCACCTCCGGCGTCCACCGTGCGGGCTGGGGCCCGCCCGACGCCACTTGGCAAGATGCCGCCATGAGCACCACGAGCGATCGCGGGACGAGCACCGAGCAGGCCGGCGAGCAGGTGACCGCCTGGTTGCGGGAGAACCTGCCGGCGGAGTGGGTGCGCGGCATCGAGGCGGGTGACGACGCGCTGGTCGAGCAGGCCCGACGGTCGACGGACGACCAGGAGCTCCTGCGCTTGCTCGGCGCATCTGGCTGGGCGCAGCCGTCGTGGGAGCCGGCCTACGGCGGCAGGGGGCTGGGCCCCGCGGAGGCAGCTGCCGTCGAAGAGGTGAAGAGCCACTACCGGGTCCCCCGATCCGTCGACGTGCTGGGCCTCGGCCTGG
>CADCTF010000010.1 GCA_902805655.1 uncultured Acidimicrobiales bacterium | reverse complement strand
TGGGCGGCAGCTCTCAGCGTGGCCTCGTCGGCGGTGCCGAACGCGCCCGGCATGGCGCCGGCGTCCCGGATGTGCCGGGTGAGCCGGCGGGTGTCGATGCCGGTGATTCCGGGGACGCCGTGGCGGACGAGGAAGTCACCCAGGTCCCCCGACGACCGCCAGCTGCTGGACCGACGGGCCAGGTCGCGCACGATGACGCCGCGACAGTGCGGGCGGGTGCTCTCGTCGTCGGCAGCCGTGGCGCCGTAGTTGCCGATGTGGGGATAGGTGAACGCGATGACCTGGCCCGCGTAGGAGGGGTCGGTGATGACCTCCTGGTAGCCGCTCATCACCGTGTTGAAGACGACCTCGCCCGTGGCGACGCCACCGGGGGCGGCCGCGCCGATGGCCTCGCCCTCGAACGTCGTGCCGTCGGCCAGCACGAGCAGGGCTTCTGGCCGCTCGCTCATGCCGGCACCGCCTGCACCCAGGTGCCGCGGTGGTCGAGCGTCCGCACCATCTCCAGCCCGTTCCACCGGAGCATGGCCGCCAGGCTGCGGTCGTCGAGGACGCGGCCGCACAGGGCCTGCTCCCACGTCTCGGAGCCGTCGCCGTAGGTCAGCGTGGCCTCGATGCGGTCGCCGTCGTGGTGCACCTCGGAGATGGTGAAGGTGAAGCCGTCCCGTTCGGTGGTGACGTTGCCGAAGCTCAGAGCCCATTCGGGGTCGAGGCGTTGGATGAGAACCGTCCCTTCTTCGTCGACGTGTCGTGCGCAGGTGGCCAGGAACCGATCGGCCAGGTCGTCACCCGAGAGGTTCACCAGGTTCCCGGCCAGCAGCACGCAGGGGAACCGGCGGCCGAGGTCGAGGTCTTCGATGTCGGCCAGGAGGGTCTCGGCGCCCACCACGTGGGCCAGCATCTCCGCCGACTGGTCGACGGCGACCACCGGGTGCCCGAGCGCCAGCAACGGGTGGGCCAGCCGGCCGGCGCCGCACCCGAGGTCGAGGATCTCGCAGCGCGGTGGGATCACGGATCTGATCAGCAGAGGCTCCTCGTCGGCCGGGAAGCGGGCGAAGAACTCCACCGGACTGCCGTCGGGGGCGTGGGTGGCAGGCGCGGGCGCGGTCATCGCTGCGCGACCCCGTCGATCACGACGGCCTCGCCGCGGCAGACCGTGTGACGGACCCGACCACGAAGCGCCATGCCGTCGAAGGGTGTGTTGCGGCTGCGGCTGGCCATCCGGTTGCCGTCGACCGTCCATTGGGCTTCGGGGTCGAACACGCACAGGTTGGCAGCATGGCCCGGTGCCACGGGGCCGCCGTGCTGCCCTTGGAGACCGGCGATGCGGGCGGGCTGCCACGAGAGGAGGGCCAGCACCTGCTCGACGGGCAGCTCGAGCTCGGTCAGCGCCAGCGCCAGCGCCGTCTCCAGCCCCAGCATGCCGGGCGGCGCCTGGTCGAACGGCGCCTCCTTGGCCTCTTGGCTGTGGGGCGCGTGGTCCGTGGCGATGGCGTCGATGGTGCCGTCGGCCAAGCCCTGCTTCACCGCGGCCACGTCGACGGCGGTGCGCAACGGCGGGTTGACCTTGAAGCGGGTGTCATAGGCCGATACCGAGTCGTGGGTCAGGGTGAAGTGGTGCGGCGCCGCCTCGGCCGTCACCGACAGGCCGGCTGCCTTGGCCTCCCGCACGATGTCGACGGACACGGCCGTGGACAGGTGGAGGAAGTGCACCGGCGCGCCCGTCAGGCGCGAGAGCGCAACGTCACGGGCGACCATCAGCTCCTCGGCCTCGGCCGGGATGCCGGGTATGCCCAGGCGGCTCGACCACTCGCCCTCGTGCATGTGGCCGCCGGCGGCCAGCGACTCGTCCTCGCAGTGCTGGGCCAGCACCACACCGAGCCCGCCTGCGTACTCCAGCGCACGACGCATCAGCCGGGCGTCCTGCACGCCGGCGCCGTCATCGGTGAAGAGGTGCACGCCGAGGTCTGCCATCTCCCCCAGCGGTGCCAGCTGCGTGCCCGCCCGGCCCACGGTGATGGCGCCGGCCACCCGCACGTCCACCATGGCCTTGGTGCCCAGCTCGAGCACCTGGCGCACCACCGCAGCCGAGTCGATGGCCGGCTCGGTGTTCGGCATGGCGACCACTGCGGTGTAGCCGCCCAGGGCGGCGGCGCGGCTGCCGCTCTCGACCGTCTCGGCCTCTTCCCGACCCGGTTCCCGGAGGTGGGTGTGCAGGTCGACGAGGCCCGGCGCCACCACGCAGCCGCTGGCGTCGAGCTCCAGGCCCTGCGTGCTCTCGTCCAGCCGCTCGGCCACCTCGATGATCACGCCGTCGCGCACGGCCACGTCGGCTCGTCGGGTGCCGGTGGCGTCGATCACCGTGCCGCCTCGAAGCAGGATGGTGTCAGGCAATGGAGGCTCCCGAGCCGAGCAGAAGGAACAGGACGGCCATCCGCACGGCTACCCCGTTGGCGACCTGGCGGGTGATGACGGTGCCCGGCGCATCGGCCACCTCGGCTGCGATCTCGACGCCACGGTTCATGGGCCCCGGATGCATGACCAGCGCCCCATCGGGCAGGTTGGCGGCGCGACGGGCGGTGAGGCCGTAGCGGGACGTGTACTCCCGCATGCTGGGCAGCACGGCCTCGGTCATGCGCTCACGCTGCATGCGCAGCACGTAGATGACGTCGAGCTTCGGCAGCAGGGCATCGAGGTCGGTGGTGACCTCGCAGGGCCAGCCCTCCAGGCTCGGCGGGAGCAGGGTCGGCGGGGCGACCAGGGTCACCTCGGCTCCGAGGGCGTGGAAGCCGAGGACGTTGCTGCGGGCCACCCGGCTGTGCTTGACGTCGCCGACGATGGCGATGCGGCGCCCCTCGAGGGAGCCCAGCCGCTCACGGATCGTGTAGGCGTCGAGCAGGGCCTGGGTCGGGTGCTCGTGCCAGCCGTCGCCGGCGTTGACCACGCTGGCGTCCACCCACTGGGAGACCTGCCAGGGCACCCCCGCGCTCGCATGGCGCACGACCACCGCGTCCATGCCCATGGCCTGGATCGTCTCGACCGTGTCCTTCAGGCTCTCGCCCTTCTGCACCGAGCTGGTGGCCACCGAGAAGGTCATGACGTCGGCCGAGAGCCGCTTGGCCGCCGACTCGAAGCTGAGCCGGGTGCGGGTCGACTCCTCGTAGAAGAGGCTGACGATGGTCTTGCCGCGCAGCGCCGGCACCCGTGGGATGTCCCGCGCCGTGACCTCCACGAAGGACTCGGTGACCCGGAGGATCTCCTCGATCCCGTCCACGCCGAGGTCGGCCATGGAGAGGAGGTGCTTCATGGGCGGGTGGGGACCATGTCCCCGAGCACCACGCCCTCGTCGCTGACGTCCACCATCTCGTCGCGCCGGGTGGGCAGGTTCTTGCCGACGAAGTCAGGGCGGATGGGCAGCTCGCGGTGGCCACGGTCGACCATCACGGCGAGCTGCACCGCCTTGGCCCGGCCGTAGTCGGCCAGGGCGTTCAGCGCGGCCCGGATGGTGCGGCCGGTGAAGAGCACGTCGTCGACCAGCACGACCGTGCGGCCGGTGAGGTCGAAGGGGATGTTGGTCACCGTCTCCGGCAGCACCGGGCGGAGCCCGATGTCGTCTCGGTAGAACGCCACGTCGAGCGTGCCGACGGGCACGTCGGTGCCCTCGATGCGGGCCAGCTCCTCGGTGAGGCGCTCGGCGAGCGGCACGCCGCCCGTCTGGAGCCCGATCAGCACCAGCTCGGACAGACCCCGGTTCCGCTCGAGGATCTCGTGGGCGATGCGGGTGACCGCTCGGCGCACGTCGTCGGCCGTCATGACGTGGGCCCGGGCCACGAAGACGCCGCCGAGCGGGGGCGTCAGGTAGCGCTCGCGTTCGGCCAAGGGTGCAACCTTCCTGTCCGTGCGGGTCTCACAGAACCCGCTTCACGGTCGGTGCCGAGGTTAGCAGCGGTCCGTGTTGCAACCGGATCCTCAACTGCGCCTCAACGCGCGCCGACACACCCCTGGTGCGACGCGATGACGACGGCTTCACCCTGATCGAGCTGATGGTCGTCGTGCTGATCATCGCCATCCTGCTGGCCATCGCCATCCCGACCTTCCTGGGCGCTCGTGGGCGGGCCAACGACCGTGCCGCACAGAGCAACGTGCGCAACGCCCACGTGGCCGAGCTGGTGCACTACACGGACAGCCAGACCTTCACGGCCGACGAGGTCGAGCTGAGGAAGATCGACGGCTCGTTCGCCTGGACCACCACCGCCGCCGACATGGCCCTGAGCGCCAAGCACGTGTTCGTGCACGTGGGCCCGGCCGACACGGTGATCCTCGGCACCAAGAGCGCCTCCGGCGACTGCTTCTGGCTCCGCGCCGTCGGCGACAAGGACGAGCCCCGGTTCGCCAAGACCGACTGCGTGGCCACGCCCCCAGCCGGCTCCGCCTTCACCGACGCCTGGTAGGTCCGCTCAAGCTCGCAGCTCCGCAGCCGCGGTGCCGAGCAGGCCGTTCACGAACCGGCCGGACTCCTCCGTCGAGTACTGCTTGGCCAGCTCCACCGCTTCGGAGATCACCGCTCCGACGGGGATATCGGGCAGATCCCGCAGCTCGAAGAGGGCGAGCCGCAGGATGTTGACGTCGAGCACGGGCATGCGCTGGACCGTCCAGCCCTTGGCCAGCCGGCCGATGATCACGTCGAGCTCCGGGCCGACCCGGGCCACGCCGTCCACCAGCTGCGCGGTGAAGGGGTCGGGCGCCATGAGGGCCTCGGTCAGCAGCACCCGGGGGTCGAGCCCCTTGGCCGCGGCCTCGTAGAGCACCGAGAGGGCCTGCTCGCGAGCTTCTCGCCGCGAGCTGAGCGGCACCTCAGACCCGGGTCATGTACTCGCCGGAGCGAGTATCGACCTTGACCCGGTCGCCGGTGTTCACGAAGAGCGGCACCTGCACCACGAGGCCGGTCTCGAGCGTGGCCGGCTTCTTGGCCCCGGAGACGCGGTCGCCCTGTACGCCTGGGTCGGTCTGGGCGATCGTCAGCTCGACCGCGGCGGGCAGCTCGACGCCGATGATCTCCACGTCGTCCATCTGCAGCACGACCGAGTCGCCCTCCTTGATGAACTTGCGGCTGTCACCGAGAGACGACTCCTCCACGTGCAGCTGCTCGTAGGAGCTGTTGTCCATGAAGACGTACTGCTCGCCGTCGCGGTAGAGATACTGCATCTCGCGCTTGTCGATCACCGCTTGCACGAGCTTCTCGTCGCCGCGATAGGTGCGCTCGATCACTGCGCCGGTGCGCGAGTTCTTGAGCTTGGTCCGCACGAAGGCGCCACCTTTGCCCGGCTTGACGTGCTGAAACTCCACCACGGAGAAGAGCCCTTCCGACAGGCGGAGCGTCATCCCGTTCTTGAGATCGTTGCTGGAGACGGCGGCCATCAGGCGATCACGAGGTCCTTCGGTGAGTGGGTCAGCGGCCGGCATCCGTCGGCGGTGACGAGAACGGTGTCTTCGATGCGCACACCACCGTGCTCTGGGAGGTAGACCCCCGGCTCGACGGTGACGACGAAGCCGTCCGCCAAGGTAGCAGTGGAGGTACGGGACAGGAGCGGGTGCTCGTGGATGTCCAGCCCCACTCCATGGCCGGTGCCGTGCACGAAGGCGTCGGCCCAGCCCGCCTCGGCGATGACGGCGCGACAGGCGGCGTCGACCTCCCACGTGGCCACGCCGGCCCGCACGGCGGCAACACCGGCCCGCTGCGCCTCGGCCACCACGCGGACCATCCGGCTCAGCACTGCGGACGCAGGCTCACCGACGCAGACCGTGCGCGTCATGTCCGAGTGGTAGCCGTCCACCAGCGCTCCGAAGTCGAGGACGATCAGCTCACCGGCCTGGATCCGCCGGTCGGACGGACGAGCGTGGGGGCGGGCCCCGTTCGGACCAGAGGCGACGATCGTCTCGAACGAGACGTCTCGGGCGCCCAGACGGCGCATCCGGAAGTCGAGCTCGACGCCCAGCTCGCGCTCGGCCTGCAGGTCGGTGAGGGTGGTGCGAATCTGCGCGAGCGCCTCGTCGGCGATGCCGGCAGCCACCTCCATGCGATGCAGCTCACCCGGGTCCTTCACAGCTCGGAGTTCCTCGACCACTCCGTCTGTGGCCACCAGCTCGGCGTCGGCGAACACGCCGGCGAGCGTGCGCTGCAGCGACCACGCCACCGAGCCGGCCTCGAGGCCGATCCGACCCTTCGGTGCTGCTGCCCCCAGTTGGCGCCGCTGGGCCTCGGGGTCACCGATCTCGATGTCGGCCTGCACGCCGGCGGCTTGCAGCTCGTGACGGGACTGCTCGGCGTAACGCCCATCGGTGACCAGGAGCGCCCTGTCCGCCTTGACCAGCAGCATGGCCGCCGAGCCGGTGAAGCCGGTGAGGTAGCGGATGTTCACCAGGTTGGTGACCAGCAAGGCGTCGCAGCCGGCCGGCCCCAGGCCTGAGCGAAGGCGCCCGAGGCGGGCGGCGGTCTGCATGGCGGGTGCGGTCACGCGCCGACGGTACCGAATCGCGGCAGTGTCCCCCGCTACCGTCGCTGTCGTGTTCGTCCTTTTCGTCCTGGTGATGTTCGTGCTCGGCCTCATCGTCGGCTCGTTCCTCAACGTCGTGATCTACCGGGTGCCGGCGAAGAGGTCGATCGTCACGCCGCGGTCGGCCTGCCCGGGCTGCGGCACCGAGCTGGACAACCGCGACAACGTGCCGGTGCTCTCATGGCTGGTGCTGCGTGGGAAGTGCCGTACATGCAGCACCGCCATCTCGGCTCGCTATCCACTCGTCGAGCTGGGCACCGGCATCGCCTTCGCCCTGCTGGCCGTGCGCTTCGGCGTCGACGCGGCGTTGCCGGCGTTCCTGTTCCTCACTGCCGGGCTCATCGCCTTGTCGGCCATCGACCTCGACACCTACCTGTTGCCCAAGGCGGTGGTCTGGCCCACGCTGATCCTCACCAGCCTGTCCCTCCTGGTGGCGGCGGCGGTGACGCCCGACTGGCGTGGTGCCGCAGAAGCCGTCGCCGGCGGGCTGATCGCCTTCGCCGTGCTGTTCGTCATCCACTTCATCTCACCCCGAGGCATGGGCTTCGGCGACGTCCGGCTGGCGGGCCTTCTGGGTGTGGCCCTGGGTTGGATCGAGCTACCCGTGGTGGCGGTCGGCTTGTTCCTGGCCTTCCTGCTGGCCAGCGTGCTGGGCGTGGCCCTGATCGCTCTGGGCGTGCGGGGGCGCAAGGACAAGGTGCCGTTCGGGCCCTTCCTCGCCCTCGGCGCGTACTTCGCCTTCTTCGTCGGTACGCCGATCATCGACCTCTACCTCGGCCGCTGACCCCGTCCGCCTGCCCCTGGACTCAGGGGCCGCCCGCGCTACTGCGTCCCAGGACTCCCCTGCGGTGGACTACTCCGCAGAAGCGACGGGAGGTGCGGGTGCTGGGGCGGGGTCGAGGCCGAGGAGGCGGGCTGCGGCCAGGACGGCGAGGGGGTAGCCGTGGCCACCGAGCCCGGCGATGGAGGCGGTCGCAACCGGGGCCAGCACGGACGTGTGGCGCCACGGCTCCCGCAGGTTGGGGTTGGAGATGTGCAGCTCGACGACGGGGCCGTCGTACGCCGCCAGCGCGTCGTGCAACGACCAGCCGTAGTGCGTCAGCGCGGCCCCGTTGACCACGATGGCCGCGCATCGGGTGCGAGCACCGTGCACGGCCTCGACCAGAACCGACTCGGAGTCTGACTGGAGGTGCTCCAGCACCATGCCCAGGCGCGACGCCTCCTGGGTGGCGGCGGCGACGTGGTCGGAAAGGGTGGACGTGCCGTAGATCAGCGGCTGGCGCTGCCCGAGGAGCTCGAGGTTCGGGCCGGACAACAGCAGGACGATCGGCTGCTGGCCTGGCGTGGCGGTCATGAGGCCCCCATGGCGGTCAGGGTGGCGGTGACGTCCGCCGCCGTGACGCCTGTGACCGGCTCCACCCCGGACGGGCCGTCGAGCACGAACTTCAGGCCCGCCGTGGCCTTCTTGTCACGAGCCATCAGCCAGAGCAGCCGCTCGCTCTCGGCCCCGGCCGGGAGCTGGTGGGGCAGCTCGAAGCGCTGGAGGATGCGCTGGTGGTCCGCCACGCGGGCCTCGTCGATGCGCCCGAGGTGAGCCGCGAGGTGGGCGGCGAACATGAGCCCGACGGCGACCGCCTCGCCGTGGCGGAGGTCGTAGCCGCCGGCCGTCTCGAGGGCGTGGGCCAGGGTGTGGCCGTAGTTGAGGATCTCGCGCCGCCCGCCCTCGCGCTCGTCCTCTCCCACCACTGCGGCCTTCAGGGCCACGCAACGGGCAACCTGCTCGTCGAGTCCGACGCCCTCCAGGTCGGTGCCGAGGAACTGGTACTTCACCATCTCGCCGAGGCCGCTGCGGTACTCGCGAGGAGGCAGCGTCTCCAGAACCCCGGTGTCGCAGATGACGCCGGCCGGCTGCCAGAAGGCACCGATGAGATTCTTGCCCTCGGCCACGTTCACGCCGGTCTTGCCGCCGATGGCCGCGTCGACCTGGCCGAGCAGGGTGGTGGCCACGTGCACCACCGCGACGCCGCGGTGGTAGACCGCAGCGGCGAAGCCAGCCGTGTCGGTGACGACACCCCCGCCGACCGCCACGACCACGTCGGAGCGGGTGAGGCCCCACCGGGAGAAGCCCCGGCAGAGGTCTTCGACGGTGGCCATCGTCTTGGCCTCTTCACCGGGCGGCATGGTGAAGACCTGGTGCTCGATGCCCGGGTCGACCGGCACGGGAATGCCGGCCTGGGTGACGACGGCCGCGCGCCGGGCGCCGACCGGCAGCACCTCGCCCAGCGAGTGCCTCGCGCCTCGACCGATGAGGACGTCGTACGAGCGGTCACCCAGGGAGACGGGAACCGTGATCACACTGAGCCGTCCAGCCGGTCGAGCGCCAGCTCGTCCAGCTTCTCGATGATGTCGCCGACCACTTGGTCGGGCGACTGCTCGGAGACGTCGACGGTGACGTCGGCCAGCTCCGCGTAGAGCTGCGCTCGCGGCTCGTAGAGACGAGCCAGCGCGGCGGCGGGGTCGTCTCCGAGCAGCGGGCGATGATCGCCCCCGGCGGCGCGGGCCGCGAGCACCTCGACCGGAGCGTGGAGCCAGACCACCGGGCCCGCTTCTCGTAGCCGACGCCGGTTGTCGGCGTCGAGCACCGCGCCCCCCGCCACGCCCACCACCACCGGCTCCTGCGCGGCCAAGGCGGCGTGCAGTGCAGCCGACTCCTCCTTGCGGAAGGCGGCTTCACCGTCGCTCTCGAAGATCTCTCGCACGGTGCGGCCGGTGCGCTGCTCCACCTGCTCGTCGCTGTCGATGTAGCGATGCCCGAGCCGGTCGGCCAGCAGCCGGCCCACCGTCGTCTTGCCTGCTCCCATCATGCCGACGAGGAGGATGCGCTCAGCCAAGGGAGGCGATGAACGCGTCCCGGTTGCGCACCATCTCCTCGACGGAGTCGCCGCCGAACTTCCGCAGCGCTTCAGTGGCGAGGACGAGGGCCACCATCGTCTCGGCCACCACACCCATGGCCGGCACGGCGGTGACGTCGGTGCGCTCCTTGAACGACACCGTCCCCTCCTTGGTGACCGTGTCGACCGTGGCGAGGGTCGGGCGGTTCAAGGTGGCCAGCGGCTTCATGGCGGCCCGGGCCACGACG
>CADCTF010000009.1 GCA_902805655.1 uncultured Acidimicrobiales bacterium | reverse complement strand
GTGGAGCTGGAACTGCACGGTGGTGCCCACCTCGGCGCCGCCTTCGACGATGACGCCGCCGGTGTCGGCCGCCAGGCCGAGCAGGGGGCGAACGAGCACGTGCTCGGGCTCGTGGTCACCCCGCGCTTCGGCGAGCACCCGGCCGATCTGCACCCGGCCGAGGTCGACCGATCCCAGGTCGTCGTCCAGGAGGGCCGTCCGCACCACCTCCTCGAGGCAGGCCCGGGGGGAGCGGCCGGCCAGCTCGAGGATGACGTCGCCCGAGCTCTGCGTGACCACCATCGTGGGACCTGCGGGTCTGCACCCCTGGCTGATGATGGTTTCGACCTGTACCTCGGGTCCGAGGATGGCGGCGACAGCGCCACCGGTGACGACAACGTCATCGAGGCCCAAGCGGTTGCCACCCGGTCCCCGACCCGAAGACGCCATCCCGCCGATCACCGGCACACCGGGGAACCGGCGGTCGAGCTCGGTGAAGAACGGACCCGGGCGGAACGAGAAGGGGTCCGCGAGCAGCACCACCGCACTCGGCCGAAAGGGCAGCGACTCGGGCCACCCCCAGGCCACCCGGTGGGCATCTGCGCCCGCCTCCACGCGCAGGGGCAGGACCGCACCCAGCCTGGCGGCGAGCAGCGACACCCCTGGGCCGCCCTCCACCTCCCGGCCGGTACCCACGACACCGGCCGCGGCGGCCGCCACCAGGGTCGTCGGGTGCAGGACGGCACGCACCACGCCGGCCGCATCTTCCAGCGCACCGCCGTGGTGCGGCGTGACGAACAGCAGGACGAGGTCCGGTTCGGGGCCGAGGACCTCGAGCACGTGCCCCACGACCTCCCCCATGGCGTGGGCCGTGATCGGGTGCTCGGAGGTCGCGGCCGCGAAGGGCACGCCTCAGCCGACGGGCGGCAGCAACGTCAAGGGCACGACGGTCTCGGGCCCGCCGTCGATGTTGCAGTGCGCCTCGATCGTGCCGTAGTCCTCGAACGTGAGCTCGCCCTTGACGAGCCGATAGCCGAACTTGCCCGGTTCGACCTGGAACGGCTGCACGTTCTTGGCCACCTGTTCGCCGGCGGGGTCCTTGAAGACGACCTCCAGCGCGGCGAACCCGGTCTCCTCGGGCCGGCACCGCACCAGCACGACCAGGTGCGGGGCGATGGTGACCGGGGGAGGGCTCGGCGCCGCGAGGGAGAAGAGCACGCCGGTGAGGTCGATGCGGGTGGCTCCCCCCGGGGCCGAACGGAGCTCGATGTTCTCGACGAAGGTGGCGGACAGGATCTGCACGCCTCGAACGCTAATGGGCGGCGACCGGCTGGAAGCCGGGCCGGGGCTCGACGCGCCCGAGGTGGGGGCCACACCCGGCCCAGGTAGCCTCATGCCATGGCGGTCGCGAGCACCACCCCGACGACGCGCCAGGTCATCCTCGAGGAGGCGCTCCGGCTGTTCGCGGCCCGCGGCTACGAGGGAACGTCCCTCAATGACATCGCCGAAGCGGTGGGCATCCGCCGGCCCAGCCTCCTCCACCACTTCACCTCCAAGGAGGCGCTGTACCGCGAGGTGTTCGAAGGCGCCGTCGGCAGCTGGTTCGTGCGCGTGGCCGAGGCCACCCATGACCCCAAGGACGGCTGGGCGCAGGTCGACCGGGTGCTCTCGGAGGCCTTTCGCTTCTTCGTCGACAACCCCGACTTCGTGCGTCTGGCCCGTCGCGAGGCGCTCGAGGGCGGTGGCCTGCACCTGGGGGTCAACCTCGGCGAGATGTTGAAGCCGCTCCTCGACCAGGCGTGCGGCTTCTTCACCCGGGAGATGGACGCCGGACGCTTCCGTCGCCATGATCCCGAGCAGCTGATCCTCACGGGCTACGGCGCGCTGCTCACCTACTTCAGCGACATCCCGTTCCTGGAGGCGCTGGTCGGCCGCGACCCGCTGTCGGCCGAGGCGCTCGAGCAGCGCCTCGCCCACGTGCGGTCGTTCTTCCGGGCTGCCCTCGACCCGTCGTAGGTTCACGGCATGGCACCCACCGATCGTCGAATCCAGGTCCCCCCGCCGTGCGACCTCACGCTGGGCATGGTGTGCATCGACAAGAGCGAACCGGGTCGCACCGTGTGGCGGATGTCGGCCGACGAGCGGTTCTCGAACCCGGCCGGCATCGTGCAGGGCGGATTCCTCTCGGCCTTCGCCGACTCGGCCATGGGAGCATCGGCGGTGACGTGGGCCAGGGACCGCAAGGTGTTCTCGGCCAATGCCGAGCTGAAGATCAGCTTCCTACGGCCGGCTGTCATCGGCACCACGCTGACCTGCACCGCCTGGGTCGTGTCGGGTGGCAAGAAGGCCGCCTTCCTCGAGGCCGACGTGGTCGACGACGAGGACCGGTTGGTGGCCCGGGCCACGTCCACGTATCTCCTCTCGCCGCGCGACGCCTGAGCACCTTCGACACCTAGCCTCTCGGCCCGTGCGCCGCTGGACCGCCCCCGCCGTCTTCCTCGCCATCGCGATGGTCGCCGGCTGGCTGGCCGTGCAGTCGGCCACGGCCCAATCCCCGACACCCTCCCGAGCCGAGGGCCTCGAGCTGGCCACACCGGTGCTGTCTGCCCGTCGCGTGCCCGAGCTCGTGACCCAGACCTTGGCCGACGGCCGGCTCAGAGCCGGGCTCGACCTCGCGTTCGCCGCTCCTGCGCTGGAGAAGTCGAAGACCTGCCTGGTGGTGGAGGTGGGGCCCCGCCGCCTGTACGAACGCGAGGCCGCCCTCCCGCTGATCCCGGCATCGACCCTGAAGGTCCTCACCGGTGTTGCGGCGCTCGAGAAGCTGGGGCGAGACGGTCGCTACGCCACCGAAGCGAGGCTCGACCCGCAGGGTCGCCTCTGGCTGGTTGGTAGCGGTGACCCGCTCCTGGCGACGCCGGACTACGCCGCCACCGCTCGCGAGCAGCCGCAGCTGTTCACCAACCTCGACAACCTCGCGTCCGACATCGTCGACACCGCCGGGATCCGCTCCATCCCCGGCGGGGTGTGGGGGGACGAGAGCCGCTACGACTCGCAGCGCTACCTGTCCTCCTGGCCGGCGACCCACGCGAGCACCAACCAGACCGGCCCGCTGTCCGCCTTGACCGTGAACGACGGCTTCGCCACCTACGGGGCCCGACTCGTGGCCGCGCCGGTGCCTGCCCACAACGCAGCCGAAGTGCTGGCCAACCTCCTGCGGGCGAAGGGTGCGGTCGTCGGTAGCAGCGGCACCGGTGTCACTCCGGCCGAAGCCACGACGGTGGCCGCCGTGGCTTCGCCCACCGTCACCGACATCGTGGGGCAGATGCTCCGGGCCAGCGAGAACATGACCGCCGAGCTGCTCGTCAAGGAGATGGGCAAGCGCTTCGGCACCGGCGGCACGTGGGCGGCCGGAACCGAGGTCGTGCGCACCGCTCTGGCCGAGACCGGGTTCGCCGGCGAGGGGATGGTCGTGACGGACGGCTCAGGGCTCGACCGGTCCGGCCGGCTCTCGTGCGGCCTGCTCTCGGCCGCGCTCGACCGGATCGAGCCGTCGGGCCCGATCGCCGCCGGCCTGCCGGTAGCCGGCCGCAGCGGCACGCTCGCGGGGAGGTTCGTCGGCACCCCAGCCACGGGCCGCCTGCGCGCCAAGACGGGCTCGCTCAACTTCGTCTCCGGTCTGGTGGGCTTCGTCGACACGTCGGCGGGCGCCATCGAGTTCTCCCTGCTGGCCAACGACCTCCCGGACCCCGCGGCTCGTGGCCGCCTCCTGCAGGACCAGGTTGGCGCCGTGCTCGCGGCCTACCCGAACGCACCTGCCGCTGCGGATCTGGCACCGCTGCCACCGGCGCCGCCTGCGCTGCCCGTTCGGTCGGGCTGAGGGTTGTTGCGCAGGCGCCGGGCCGAGGGGTAGGAAGTCGGGTCCACCTGAGAACGGAGACGTTGGTTGCCCGCGGCCTCGCAGCACAAGAGCATGCCGACCCTTGCGGTCGAGCTCAAGGACCTGGTCATCGCGTACATCCGCCAAGAGACCGTGGTGCCGCTCAAGAGCCTCGGCCGCTTCGTGGCCTTCGGCGTCGCCGGCTCGGTGCTCCTGAGCATGGGTCTGGTGTTGCTGGTGCTCGCCGTGCTGCGTGCCTTGCAGACCGAGACCGGCGAGGTGTTCGACGGCAACTGGTCGGTCGCTCCCTACGTCATCACCCTGCTCGTGTGCGTGGCGGTCGCCGCTCTGGCGGCCAAGAGCATCAACGCGGCCAAGTCGAGGAAGGGATCGCCCTCGTGAGCGACCAGACCGGCAACATCAAGCGTTCCGACATCGAGTCCAAGCTTCGTGAGATCCAAGGCGAGGTCGACACCGCCGCCAGCTCGGCCAAGCCCATCGGCATGGCGGTGGTTGCCGCCGGCGCCGTCGCGCTGCTGGTGGTCGCCTACCTCCTCGGCAGCCGCAAGGGCAAGAAGAAGTCGACGGTCGTCGAGATCCGCCGGGTCTGACGATGCGGATCCTGTACCGGCAGGCTGTGCGGCGGGCGCTCTTCGACGGCAGCCGGCCGTGGACCTATGTGTTCCTCGGCATCACCCTCGTCCGGATGTACCGCCGGGCCTCGGGCAAGGTGCCGGAGACCGTGTTCCTGGAGAGCCTGGAGCCCGGTCAGGCCCTCGTCATCACGCACCTTCCCGAGTAGCGGCGATGATGGGGGAGTGAAGGTCCTTCTGCGCAACCCCCGGCGAGATCTCGAGATCGAGGGCCCCAAGCGGGTCAGCGCCCTCCTCAGCGAGCTCGGGGTGCGTCGGGAGTCGGTGCTGGTCATCCGCGGCGACACCCTCGTCCCGCACGACGGCCTGCTGCAGGACGACGACCAGGTGGAGATCCGCCCCGTCATCTCCGGGGGCGCCTGATGGCCCGCACCTGCCGGCGGTGCCGCGCCACCGACGTGGTGATCGAGCTGCGCCGTCACAACGCCTCGTTCTGCAAGGAGTGCTTCCGGCACCACGTGCGCGAGCAGGTACGCCGGGCCATCGACGACTTCGACATGCTCGTCCCCGGCGAGCGGGTGCTGGTGGCGGTCTCCGGCGGCAAGGACTCGCTCGCCCTGTGGGACATCCTCCTCGATCTCGGCTACGAGGCCGACGGTCTCTACCTGGGCCTCGGCATCGGCGAGTACAGCGACAGCTCGGGCGAGGCGACGCGCACCTTCGCGGCACGTCGCCAGGCCCGGCTGGTGGAGATCGATCTGCCCACCGACCACGGCTTCGACATCCCCACCGCGGCCGCAGTCACGAAGCGGGTGCCGTGCTCGGCCTGCGGGCTCTCCAAGCGCCACCTCTTCAACTCGGCCGCCCGGGACGGCGGCTACGCCGTCGTCGCCACCGGCCACAACCTCGACGACGAGGCTGCGGTGCTGCTGGGAAACGTGCTGCGCTGGGATGCCGACTACCTCGGCCGTCAGCAGCCGGTGCTTCCAGCCACCGACGGGTTCGTCCGCAAGGTCAAGCCGCTCGTGCGCCTGGACGAGCGCGAGATGGCGGCCTACTGCGTCCTGTCCGGCATCGACTACATCGTCGAGGAGTGCCCCAACGCGGTCGGCAACAAGCACCTCGGCTACAAGGAAGCGTTGAACGTCATCGAGGACCAGTCACCCGGGTCGAAGAACTCCTTCTACTTCGGCTTCCTCGCGCGGGCCGCCGACCGGTTCAACCAGGACACCGCTGCCGATCAGGGCGCACTCGTCGCGTGTGCATCGTGCGGGTCCCCGACCACGGGCACCGTCTGCGCCTTCTGCAAGCTCGTCGAAAAGGTGGTGCAGGTCTGATGGCTCCGCCGTTCACAGCGGGGGAGCGAGCGCTCTTCCTCGACAGCAAGCAGCGCCGCTACCTCGTCACGCTGGCCCCGGAGGGGGAGTTCCACACCCACGCCGGGTTCGTCCGCCATGACGAGGTCCTCGGTCAGCCGGAGGGAGTGACCGTGCGGTCGACGGGCGGCGCGCGCTACCTGGCGGTCCGCCCGACCCTTTCGGACTTCATCCTCAAGATGCCTCGGGGCGCCCAGGTCATCTATCCGAAGGACCTCGGGCCGATCCTGTTGCTGGCCGACGTCTTCCCGGGCGCGCGCATCCTCGAAGCGGGCGTCGGGTCAGGAGCGTTGTCGATGACGCTCCTGCGGGCGGGCGCGATCGTCACCGGCTACGAGCTGCGTGCCGACTTCGCGTCCCGGGCGCAGGAGAACGTCGGCGCGTTCGGCGGGCCGGAGATGCTCAGCCGCTATGCCGTTCAGGAGCGCGACGTCTACGAGGGGATCGACGAGACCGAGCTCGACCGGATCGTGCTCGACCTGCCCGAGCCGTGGCGGGTCGTCAAGCACGCCGAGCAGGCCCTGCACCCCGGTGGCATCCTCGTGGCCTACCTCCCCACCATCCTGCAGGTCGCCCAGCTCCGGGAGGCTCTCGCCGACAGCCGCTTCGGCATGGAGGAGAGCCTCGAGGTCCTCCAGCGCACATGGCACGTCGAGGGGCAGTCGGTGCGTCCCGACCACCGCATGGTCGCCCACACCGGCTTCCTCACCGCCGCCCGCCTCGTCGGCGACTAGGCCCACGGGCCGGCCTTGAGGGTCCTCGACGTCGCGGCGGTCGCCGGAGTCGTCGCCGGAGTGCTGGCCGGCCTGCGGGCCAGTGCGGTGCTCAGCCGGCGCCTGCGGGGCCGGCCGCCCGGAGCCCGCGCCCGGCCGGTCGACAGCCTGGTCGGGGCTCTGGTGGGCGGCCTCGTCGCCGCGCTCGCCATGGTGGCGATCATCCCGGCGCGCGGGACCGCCGAGCTGAGCGCCGAGATTGCGGACCCCATGGCCATCGCCCGCCGGTCGACGCTTCGCGTCGTCGGGGAAGGCTGTGGGGGCCGGGCCTCGGGCTCGGGGTTCGTCGTGCAGGACGGAGCCGTGCTGACCAACGCCCACGTGGTCGCCGGGCTGCGCAACATCGAGGTCTGGACCGAGTCGGGCCGCCGCCACCCGGCCACGCTCGCCGTGTTCGACGCCCGGCGTGACCTGGCCGTGCTGCGAGTGGCGCAGCTCGACGTGCCCCGCCTGGAGCCGTCCCCGTCGCCCGCCGAACCGAGCCACACCGTGTCGATCCACGGGTATCCGGGCAGCTCCACCGACCCCACGTCCGTGCCGTCCGAGGTCAATGAGCGCACGACGGTGTCGGCCGTCGACATCTACGGCCGGCCCCAGGTCGAGAAGGAGGTGCTCTTCGTCGCCGCGGACCTCCTGCCGGGCATGTCGGGTGGGCCGGTCGTCGATGCCCACGGGCGCTACGTCGGCGCCGCCTTCGCCGCAGGAACCACAGCGGCCTCGAAAGGCTCCGGCTTCGCTCTCACCGCGAACGAGGTCCGGCAGGTGGTGCAGGCCTACGCCGTCGACCCGAAGGCCACGGCAGGGCCGACCGCCTGCGTGACGCGCCCGAGTTGAGCCGCCAGGGGAGCGGGCGCGTCCGAGGCCCCCGAAGGGGCCTCGGTTCACATCGTCGGTTGCGGCCGTGGACACGGCCCGCAGCTACTCCATCTCGATGAAGATGCACTCCCCGGGGCACTCTTCGGCCGACTCGATGGTGGCGTCCTCCATGCCCGCAGGCACGGCGGCCAGGCCCTCGGGCCCGCCGGGGGGCCCGAAGACCTTCGGACCCTCCTTCACGTACGCCAGACCGTCGTCGAGCAGGGTGAAGACAGAGGGGGCGATCTCTTCGCAGAGCCCGTCGCCCGTGCACAGATCCTGATCGATCCAGACCTTCATGCCCATGGCTTGCCGTAGCCTTCCTCGAGGACAAGCCTCGAAACGATCGTGGGGCCGAACCTACCGATGGCCCGCTCGAGGTGTCAATTTACCCGGTGACACGAAGGTAAATGCAATCCCGCAGGCGCGCAGAGCGGCGTGCCGGTGCCGCTTCGTAGGCAGAGGTGCCGTGTAGGGTCGACCGCCCGGAGCAGAAGGAGGTGGTCCCATTGTCCGACGCCGAGATGAAGCGTGACCTCGACGAGATCAGGGAGCACGCAAGGGTCCTCGAGGACGAGGTCGCCACGCTGCGCCGGCGGCTGCAGGATGCGCCCCGACGCGTGCGGACCCTGGAGGAGAAGCTGCTCGAGACCAAGGGCCAGCTGGCCCAGGCGGTCTCGCAGAACGAGAAGCTGACCTACACCCTGCGGGAGGCTCGCGAGCACATCGCCGCCCTGCGCGAGGAGGTCGACAAGCTGACCCAGCCACCGTCGGCCTACGGCACCTACCTCGGCCGCAACGACGACGGCACGGTGGACATCTTCTCCGGCGGTCGCAAGATGCGGGTCTCGATCCACCCCGACCTCGAGGACGACGAGCTCCTGAAGGGCCAGGAGATCGTGCTCAACGAGTCTTTCAACGTCGTGCTGGCCCGCTCACCGGAAGTGTCGGGTGAGGCCGTCATCCTCAAGGAGATCCTCGAGGACGGGCGCCGGGCCATGATCGTCGGGCGCGCCGACGAAGAGCGCGTGGTCGAGCTGTCCGAGGCCCTGCTGCAGGGTCCCAAGCTCCGGGCGGGCGACACGCTGCTGATGGACTCGCGCACCGGCCTGCTGCTCGAGAAGCTCCCCCGGCCCGAGGTCGAGGAGCTTGTGCTCGAAGAGGTGCCGGACATCTCCTACGACGACGTGGGCGGTCTCGACGGGCAGATCGAGGCGATCATGGACGCGGTCGAGCTGCCGTTCCTGCACCGCGAGCTCTTCGCCGAATACGAGCTACCGCCGCCCAAGGGCATCCTGCTCTACGGCCCTCCTGGCTGCGGCAAGACCATGATCGCCAAGGCCGTGGCCAACTCGCTTGCCAAGAAGGTTGCCGAGGTCACCGGCAACCAGGGCGCCCGCAGCTACTTCCTCAACATCAAGGGCCCCGAGCTCCTGAACAAGTACGTCGGCGAGACCGAGCGCCAGATCCGCCTCGTCTTCCAGCGGGCACGGGAGAAGTCCGAGGAAGGCATGCCCGTCATCGTCTTCTTCGACGAGATGGACTCGCTCTTCCGCACCCGCGGCACCGGCATCAGCTCCGACATGGAGTCGACCATCGTGCCGCAGCTGCTGGCCGAGATCGACGGTGTCGAGACGCTGAAGAACGTCATCGTCATCGGGGCCTCGAACCGTGAGGACCTGATCGACCCGGCCATCCTCCGGCCCGGTCGCCTCGACGTGAAGATCAAGGTCGAGCGGCCCGACCCGCCCGCCGCGCAGCAGATCTTCACGCGCTACCTCCATCGGGGACTGCCCCTCGATCCGGGTGAGGTCGACTCGTTGGGCGGCGGTGACATCGACAAGGCCATCCAGGCCATGATCGAACGCACCGTCGAGGCCATGTACTCGACCGACGACGAGAACCGCTTCATCGAGGTCACGTACCAGAACGGCGACAAGGAAGTCATGTACTTCAAGGACTTCGCGTCCGGGGCCATGATCGACAACATCGTCCGCCGCTCGAAGAAGCTGGCGCTCAAGCGAGCCATCGCCGGGGGTGATCGGGGCATCAAGACCGACGACCTCCTGGCGTCGATCCGCCAGGAGTACAAGGAGCACGAGGACCTCCCCAACACCACCAACCCGGACGACTGGGCCAAGATCTCCGGCAAGAAGGGTGAGCGCATCGTCTACATGCGCATCCTGCTGACCGAGACCAAGAGCGGCGAGACCAAGGGCGGCAAGTCGATCGAACGAGTGGGCACCGGTCAGTACCTGTAGCCGGCTAGGGCGAGTCGACAGGTAGCGTCGACTCGTGGCCCTTCCCAAGGTCCTCGGCCTCGAGACCGAGTACGGCATCCAGCAGCGAGGCGGCGGCGACTCCAACCCGATCGCCGCCTCCTCCGTGCTGATCAACGCCTACGTGGCCCAGATCCGCAAGGTCGGCTGGGACTTCGAGGACGAGTCGCCGGGCAACGACGCCCGCGGGTACGCCCGGGACGGCGCCCTCCCGCCCGACATCGAGACCCATCTCGTCAACGCCGTGCTGACCAACGGCGCTCGGTACTACGTCGACCACGCCCACCCCGAGTACTCGTCGCCCGAGTGCTCCGATCCGCGCCAGGTGGTGCTCTACGACAAGGCCGGCGAACGGATCCTGGCCCAGTCGATGATCGCCGCGAGCCGAACGCTTCCGCCGGGCCAGGACATCGTCGTCTACAAGAACAACTCAGACGGCAAGGGCAACTCCTACGGCACCCACGAGAACTACCTCATGGACCGCTCGGTGCCCTTCGCCCGCGTGGTGCAGCACGTGATGCCGCACTTCGTCACCCGCCAGATCTACTGCGGAGCGGGCAAGGTGGGCACGGAGGCCAGCTCCACCGGCGGTGTCGACGTCACCTTCCAGCTCTCGTCGCGGGCCGACTTCTTCGAGGAGGAGGTGGGCCTCGAGACCACGCTGAAGCGCCCGATCGTCAACACGCGGGACGAGCCTCACGCCGATGCCCAGAAGTACCGCCGGCTCCACGTCATCGTCGGCGACGCCAACCTGGCCGAGGTGGCCACCTACCTGAAGGTGGGCGTCACCTCCATCATCCTGTCCATGATCGAGGACGACTGGTTCGGAGATCGCGACTTCACGCTCGCCGCCCCCGTGCAGGCCATCCGGCAGGTGTCCTACGACCTCAGCCTCACCAAGCCGCTGCCCTTGGCCGCAGGCGGCACGATCACTGCCCTCCAGCTCCAGTGGGAGCTGTTCGACCTGGCTCGCAAGTACGCGGAAGACCGCGGCCTGGCCAGCGTCGGCGAGGACGTCGGTCAGGACGTGATGCGTCGCTGGGAGGCGGTGCTGAACGGGCTGGAGACCGACCCCATGTCGCTCGCGACCCAGCTCGACTGGGTCGGCAAGTTCCGCCTGCTCGATGGCTACCGCGAGCGCCACGGGCTCTCGTGGACCGACCCCCGGTTGGCGGCCATGGACCTGCAGTACCACGACGTGCGGCCCGAGCGGTCGTTGTTCGCCAAGCTGGCGATGGAGCGCATCGTCACCGAGGAAGAGGTGCAGGAGGCCATCACCGAGCCGCCCCCCACCACGAGGGCGTACTTCCGGGGCAAGTGCCTCCAGCGCTGGGGATCCGCCATCGCGGCCGCCAACTGGGATTCTCTGGTGTTCGACTTGGGTAGCGAGCCGCTCCGACGAATCCCGATGATGGAACCGCTACGCGGTACGGCCGAGTTGGTCGATAGGTTGCTTGAGGGTTGCACATCACCGGCTCAGCTGGTCGAGCGACTCGAAGACGCTCACAGGAGGCAGTAGCACATGGCAGAGCGAGAGCAGAAGAAGCGGACGACGCCCACGAGGCAGGATGAGGTCGTCGAGGAGGAGGCCGTCGCGTCGGCCGGCCAGGCGGACAAGCTGAAGGCAGAGCTGGACGAGCTGCTCGACGAGATCGACGAGGTGCTCGAGGAGAACGCCGAGGACTTCGTGCGCTCGTACGTGCAGAAGGGCGGGCAGTAGCCCGCATCGACGGCTCCGGCTCCGGGCAGGACGGGGCGATGCCCGAAGGCCACACCCTCCATCGCCTCGCCCGTGACCAGCAGGAGCTCGTCGGGCGCAGGGTCGCGGCGAGCAGCCCCCAGGGCCGCTTCGCCGAGGGCGCGGCGCGCATCGACGGGCGTGCGGTCGAGCAGGTGGGGGCCGTGGGCAAGCACCTCCTGCAGCACTTCGACGGAGGTCTCGTCGTCCACACCCACCTCGGCATGCGGGGCAAGGCGCTGCGCTTCCAGCCGGTGAGCGGCGAGCCGCTGCGACAGGTGAGGCTGCGGCTGCACACCGGCGACCTGGCGTGGGACCTCATCGCTCCAGCGACGTGCGAGCTCCTCACCGAAGGCGAGGTCGAGACGCTGCGCTCGAGCTTGGGCCCCGATCCACTCGCCGCCGACTCCGGCGCCGAGCGGGCCATCGCGAACCTGCGGGCCAGTGGGCGCTCGATCGGCGAGGCGCTGCTCGACCAGTCGCTCATCGCCGGCGTGGGCAACGTCTTCCGCGCCGAGGGCCTGCTCCGTGCCCGCCTCCACCCGGCCACGCCTGCCGCGGAGATCCCGCTCGACCGGTTGCGAGAGCTGTGGGACGTGCTGCAGCGCATGATGCGCCAGGCGGTGGACGACGCGGAGATCCGTCCCAAGCTCGTCTACAAGCAGCCGGTGTGCCTGCAGTGCGCCACGGAGCCGGCCACCCCTGTCCTCCACTGGGACCTCAGGGGCCGCACGGCCTACGCGTGCCCGAGCTGCCAGCCGGCACCCGCGGCGGCGTAGGCGCTCGTGCAGACCTTCGTCCCGTACCCCGACATGAAGCGCAGCGCCCAGGTGCTGGACAGCCGCCGGCTGGGCAAGCAGCGCGTGGAGGTCCTTCAGATCGTCCGTGCGCTCACCTGGCCGACCTACGCGTGGAAGAACCATCCGGCGGTGCTCATGTGGCGCGGGCACGAGGCCGCGTTGGGCCTGTACGCCGCGGCCGTGTGCCAGGAGTGGATCGCCCGTGGCTACAACGACACCTGCGACCTGAAGATCCGCACCGACCTGGCCGACGCCGGCTTCATCGACATCCCGGCGACGCAGGAAGAGGCGGCGCTGCCCTCGTGGTGGGGCGACGACGCCGTGCACCGCAGCCATCGCTCCTCCCTCTTGCGGAAGGATCCCGAGCACTACCGCCTCCTGTTCGAGCCGGACCTCCCGGACGACCTCGAGTACGTCTGGCCGGTGCAGGTGGAGAAGAAGCCCAGGACCAAGGCGGGTCGGAAGCCAACGGGCACCGGGTAGCGTCTCGACGCGATGAGCCTGCCCCTGTACAGCCCGACCGACGACCCCGGCCCGAGCTTCTCGGCCCTGCTGCGTCGCCTCGATGGCCCGGCGCCGCCCGTCACGGCGGCTGCGGGGTTCGAGGTCACCCACGGCACCACCATCGTGGCGCTGCGCTACGACGAGGGCGTCGTCATGGCCGGCGACCGTCGCGCCACCGCCGGGAGCAGCATCGCCCACCGAGCCATGGACAAGGTGCACCCGGCCGATCGTCACAGCGGCGTGGCCATCGCCGGTGCGGCCGGCTTCGCCCTCGAGATGGTGAAGGTCTTCCAGCTGGAGCTCGAGCACTACGAGAAGCTCAGCGGAGTGGCGCTGAGCCTCGAGGGCAAGGCCAACATGCTCGCCGCCATGGTGCGCTCCAACCTGCCGATGGCCATGCAGGGCATGGTCGTCGTGCCGCTCTTCGCCGGCTACGACCTCCGCCGGCACATCGGGCGCATCTTCACCTACGACGCCACCGGCGGTCGCTACGAGGAGACCGACTTCCACGCCGACGGCAGCGGCGGTCGCGACGCCCGAACCACGGTGAAGCTGGGCTGGACCGAGGGCATGGCCCGACCGGAAGCCATCCAGCTGGCCGTGCAGGGCCTCTACGAGGCGGCCGACGAGGACTCGGCCACCGGAGGCCCCGACGCCGTCCGCGGCATCTACCCGACGGTGGCGACGATCACGGCCGAGGGCTATCGAGAGGTGCCGGAAGACGAGGTGGCAGAAGGCTTCGCCGCCCTCATCCGCAACAAGACCGAGCGGGGCCTGAACCGATGAGCATGCCCTTCTACGTGTCGCCCGAGCAGATGATGGCCGACAAGGCCAAGTTCGCCCGCACCAACATCGCCCGTGGTCGGGCGCTCGTCGCCATGCAGTACGAAGGCGGCATCCTGCTCGCGGCCCACAACCCGTCGAGCACGCTGCACAAGGTCAGCGAGATCTACGACCGCATCGCCTTCGCCGGCGTCGGCAAGTACAACGAGTACGACCAGCTGCGTCAGGGCGGCGTGCGCTATGCCGACGTCGAGGGCTTCCGGTACTCGCGGGAGGACGTGCGGGCGCGCTCGCTGGCCAACCTCTACGGCCAGAGCCTCGGCCAGAGCTTCACCCACGAGGTGAAGCCGATGGAGGTCGAGATCCTGGTGGCCGAGGTCGGCTACGACGAGGCCGACGACGAGCTGTACCACATCCTCTACGACGGGGTCATCATCGACGAGGACCGCTTCGCCGTGCTCCCGGGCGACTCCGAGGCGATGCACACGCGCCTGAAGGAGTCCTTCGCCGGGGGCATGCAGCTGGGGGCGGCCCTGAAGGTGGCCATCGCCGCACTGTCGGAGCCCGACGTCCCTCTCGGTGCCGCCGATCTCGAGGTCGCGCTGCTCGAGCGAGCCGCCCCCCGCCGGGCCTTCCGGCGCCTCGGGGACGACGAGGTCACCGCCCTCCTGGCGTAGGCGTAGACGATGGGGCCGGCTTGGCGCCCAGCGACTGTACGGTGGGACGCGTGGACCGCCGCATCTTCGGCCTCGAGAACGAGTACGGCGTCACCTGCACCCTTCGGGGGCAGCGCCGCCTGAGCCCCGACGAGGTGGCTCGTTACCTGTTCCGTCGGGTGGTGAGCTGGGGCCGCAGCTCCAACGTCTTCCTCGAGAACGGCGCCCGGCTGTACCTCGACGTCGGGAGCCATCCCGAGTACGCCACGCCGGAGTGCGACTCCATCCACGAGCTGGTGGTGCACGACAAGGCCGGCGAGCGCCGCCTCGAGGACCTGCTGATCGCCGCCGAGGCCCGCCTCCGCGAGGAGGGCATCCGCGGGGTCATCTACCTGTTCAAGAACAACACCGACTCCGCCGGCAACTCCTACGGCTGCCACGAGAACTACCTCACCAGCCGGCGTGACGACTTCGGTCACTACGCCGAGGTGCTCATCCCGTTCTTCGTCAGCCGCCAGATCTACGCCGGCGCCGGCAAGGTGCTCCAGACGGCCCGCGGGGCCATGTACTGCATGAGCCAGCGGGCGGAGCACATCTGGGAGGGCGTGTCGAGCGCCACCACCCGCAGCCGTCCCATCATCAACACGAGGGACGAGCCGCACGCCGATGCGGAGCGGTTCCGGCGGCTCCACGTGATCGTCGGCGACTCGAACATGAGCGAGTACGCCACCTTCCTGAAGGTCGGCGCCACCAGCATCCTGCTGCGGATGCTGGAAGATCCGAGCGCGGTGCTGCGGGACATGACCCTCGAGAACCCGATCCGGGCCATCCGCGAGATCAGCCACGACACCACCTGCAAGCGCAAGGTGCGCCTGGCCAACGGCCGTGAGCTCAGCGCCCTCGAGATCCAGGGCGAGTACCTGCAGCGGGCCATCCGCTACCGCGACCTGAAGGGCCTGAGCCCGCTCGAGGAGAAGGCCCTCGGCATGTGGGAGCACTGCCTCACCAACCTCGAGAACGACCCCATGAAGCTCGACCGTGAGGTCGACTGGGTGATCAAGCACTCGTTGATCGAGGGCTATCGCGAGAAGCACGGTCTGGCGCTCACCCACCCGAAGGTGGCTCTGCTCGACCTGCAGTACCACGACATCAACCGCCAGCGCGGGCTGTACTACAAGATGCAGGACAAGGGCCTGGTCGAGCGGACGTGCACCGACGAGGAGATCGCCACCGCCGTCCACACGCCGCCGCAGACCACCCGGGCCAAGCTGCGTGGCGACTTCATCAAGCGGGCCACCGAGCGCCGTCGCGACTTCACCGTCGACTGGGTGCACCTCAAGCTGAACGACGCCCAGCGCACCGTCCTCTGCAAGGACCCGTTCAAGTTCAAGGACGAACGGGTGGAGAAGCTGATCGCGTCGCTTTGACGGTCGAGTCGTCCGGCAGGGTCTGACCGGTGCCCTCGTTCCGCACCCATGCGGTGGTCGAGATCCTCAGCGACCGTCCGGGCCTGCAGCGGGTGCGCCTCGACTCGCCGGCGGCGGAGGGGAACCTGGCCTACGCGCTGACGCAGCTCATCGGACCGGTCGCGGTGGGGGATCGGGTGGTCGTCAACACCACGGCCGTCGAGCTGGGCCTGGGCACCGGCGGATGGCACGTGGTGCACTGGAACCTGAGCCGCGAGGCCTGGGCGTCCACCGGCCCGGGACACATCATGAAGCTCCGCTACACCAGCCTGCAGGTCGACACGGGCGCGGCGGACGAGGAGGCGGGGGAGTCGTCCGACACCGACGACCTCCGTGGGCTGCCCGTGGTCGCCTGCGCGCTGCACAGCCAGGTGGCCTGCGTCGCGGCGACGTTCAAGGCGCTGGCCCCCCATCGACGGCTCGTCTACGTCATGACCGACGGTGCCGCCCTGCCGCTGGCGCTCTCCGACCTCGTCCACGACCTCCGCGGCGCCGGGCTGCTCGACGCCACCGTCACCGCCGGCCAGGCCTTCGGCGGTGATGTCGAGGCGGTCAACATCCACTCCGGCCTGGCTCTGGCCCGTCGAGCTCTCGGCGCGGATGCGGTGGTGGCCGGCATCGGTCCCGGCGCGGTCGGCACGGGATCCAGGCTGGGCCACACCGGCCTCGAGGTGGCGACGATCGTCGATGCCGCAGCCGTGCTCGGTGGCCGCGGTGTGGTGGCCGTCCGCTACAGCGACGCCGACGCCCGCGCCCGTCATCGCGGCGTGAGCCACCACACGTCCACCGCGCTCGAGCTGTGCCACTCCGCCCCGGTGGTGCCCTCGCCCGACGGGGTCGAGGTGCCCGACGTCGGCGCGCTCCTCCGCTCGCGCGGCCTGAAGGTGACCACCATGGGCCGAGGGCCGGAGCACGACCCCGCGTTCTTCCAGTGGGCCGGCGCGGCAGGTGTGGTGGCGGCTCGTTTGTCCCTGGATGCACACGTTGCGGGGGCAGACGTCGCCGACGCCTGACGCTACGTTGGCTCCCAATGGACCGGCTCGAGCGGCTGCTCAACCTGATGGCCGCGCTCCTGGCCGCGTCCCGACCCCTGACGCGCGCCGAGCTGTTCGAGCGGGTGCCCGGCTACCCCTCGGGCGAAGCTGCCTTCCGTAGGGCCTTCGAGCGCGACAAGGACGCCTTGCGGTCGATGGGGATCCCCATCAACGTCGAACCGGTGGATCCGGGGGCCGCCGACAGCCCGGACGGCTATCGCGTGCGTCGAGAGCAGTACGAGCTGCCCGACCCGGACCTCACGCCGGACGAGCTGGGCGCCCTGCACCTGGCGGTGTCGGCCGTGCGCTTCGAGCAGGGCGGTGACACCGAGGCCGCCTTGTGGAAGCTGGGAGGGGCTCCGGCCGACGTGACGGACGAAGCCTCCGTCGCTCTGTCGGGCAGCGACCACCTGGCTCTCGTCTTCGGCGCCGTCAGCGAGCGCCGGGTGCTGACGTTCCTGTACCGGGGGGAGCGGCGCGCACTCGACCCTTGGCGCCTGGCCTTCCGTACCGGACGTTGGTACCTGATCGGTCGCGACCACCGGCGAGACTCCGAGCGGCAGTTCCGGCTCGACCGCATGGGGGCACCCGAAGCGGTCGGCCCGCCCGGAGCGTTCGAACGGCCCGCAGGAGGCGCGGTGGACGCCGCTCCTTCCTGGGCGCTCGGCGACGAGGACCCGGTCGATGCCCTGTTGTTGGTGGACGCCGACCAGGCGGACTGGGCCACAGGGTTCCTCGGGGCTGACCGCGTGGTCGAGCGCCGGGACGACGGGAGCACCGTGTACCGGCTCCGCGTCTCAAACCGCCGCCAGTTCCGGTCGCTCGTGGTCAGCTTCCTCGACCACGCGGAGGTGCTCGGGCCCGAGGAGCTGCGCGACGACGTGATCGCGTGGTTGCAGGACATCGCCGCCGCGGCCTCGTGAGCAGGTCGCGCGCCGACCAACGCCTTGCCCGCTTGCTGGCCATGGTCCCGTGGGTGGTCACCAACGAGGGCCCACCCGTCGAGGAGGTGTGCCGGAGGTTCGGGCTGAACGAGCGGGAGCTGGCCGACGACCTCCAGCTCCTCTATCTGTGCGGCCTGTGGCCCTACAGCCCCGACATGCTCATCGAGGCCGACATCGCCGATGGACGGGTGTGGATCCGCTACGCCGAGTACTTCTCCCGGCCGCTGCGGCTGACGGCGGCCGAGGCGTTGGGCCTGCTCGCCGCCGGCGCCGCACTCCTCGCCGTTCCGGGGGCCGACCCGCACGGACCCCTCGCCCGGGGACTCGAGAAGATCGCCGGCGTGCTCGGCGTGGCGCCCGGCGAGGCGGTGGAGGTGGAGCTGGGGCCGGCCGAACCTGCGCTGCTGGACCAGCTGCGCCAGGCCGTCGCCGACTGCCGGCAGGTGGAGATCGACTACTACGCCCACGGCCGTGACGCCCGAGCCACCCGCGTGATCGACCCGTGGATCGTCTACTCCAACGCCGGGCAGTGGTACGTGCTGGCATGGTGCGGCAGCTCGGAGGGGGAGCGGTCGTTCCGGCTCGACCGCATCCGCAGCGCAGTGGTGCTGGAGACCACGTTCGCGCCTCCGAAGCGTCGGGCGGCCCCAGCGCTGTACTCGCCCCGGCCGGAGGACCCGCTCATCGAGCTCGAGCTGGCTCCTTCAGCGCGCTGGGTGTCCGAGCAGTACCCGATGGAGCGGGTCGAGGAGGCCGACGGGGGGCGCCTGCGAGTGGCCTTCCGCGCCTCCGAGCGGGCCTGGCTCGAGCGCCTGCTGCTCAGCCTCGGCCCCGACGCAGAGGTGACTGCGGGGGAGGTCGGGGTGGCCGCCGATGCCGCCCGGCGCCTGCTGCGGAGGTACGGGGAAGGCGCGCCTGTATCGTGACACTGACGTGACCGAGACACAGGCGGAGCCGGGGGCTGACGCGCCGGCTCCCATCCCCGGCCCCACCGCGGCATCGCAGATGCTTCGATCCGGGGTCGAGTGGGTCGTCATCATCGTCGGAGCGATCCTCGTGGCCCTGATCGTGAAGACCTTCTTCGTGCAGGCCTTCTGGATCCCTTCCGACTCCATGGTGCCGGCCCTGATCACCGACGACCGCGTGCTGGTGAACAAGCTCAGCTACCGGCTGCACGACGTCAACCGCGGCGATCTCATCGTGTTCGAGCGCCCCGATTGCGACGACCCGGCCGAGCCCGAGATCAAGGACCTCATCAAGCGGGTGGTCGCTCTCGGCGGTGAGCAGGTGCACGGTCGGGACGGTCGGGTCCATGTCAACGGCCGCGTCCTGGAGGAGCCCTATCTGCCCGTCGGCGCGGTGACCCACGACTTCGGGCCCTACTCGGTGCCGGCGGGTCACCTCTGGGTCATGGGTGACAACCGCGGCATCTCCAAGGACAGTCGGTTCCTCTGCAACGACACGTTCACCCCCATCGACGAGGACTCGGTGATCGGCCGGGCCTTCCTGCAGGTCTGGCCGGTCCGCAGCATCGAAACCCTGTAGCCCTCTTCGCCGGGGCGGTCAGCGCTGGGCGGTGGCCAGCGCGTCGACCATGCGGTCGACGTGGTCACTGAAGACGCCGTCCACGCCCATGATGAGGAGGGCGAGCAACACGCGCTCGAACTGGGCATCCCAGCCGAAGCAGCAGCGCTCGAAGCGGTGGAACAGCGTCGTCAGGCCCCCGGTCCAGTCGGTGGCATGCATGTTGACCGCGTCGATCCCTGCGTCGGCCAGGTTGGCGGCGCGACGCTCGGGGCCCTCCTTCATCTTGCGGATCCGCGTCGAGTCCACCAGGCGCACGTCAGCGTCGAGGGGCCGCCACGAGCCGACCAGCTCCCACTCCGGGTGGCAGAGCCACAACCGGCGGGCCACGCCGTCACCGGCGGCACGGGCCACCGCGATCGTGGGCTGTGCGGCAGCCTCGTCCTTGACGTCGAGTGAGAGCTCGAACGCCGTGCCGCAGGTGGCGTACAGGTCCTCCAGCGTCGGGATGTGGGGAGGCAGCTCCGCCCTCGTGACCGCAGAGATGGGCCGGCGCCGGAGCCCCGAGCGGACGACGCCGTCGTGGTCGAGCACGGGCACACCGTCCGACGTCAGCCAGACGTCGCTCTCCAGGCCCGTGGCACCCAGCTTGAGGGCCAGGATGAAGGCTTCGAGCGTGTTGTCCGGTGCGTGCGCCCGTGCGCCGCGGTGAGCGAAGCCGATCGGCGGGCGCAGCAGCGGTTCCACCGCCCGATTCTGGTCGCTGGTCGCAAGCAGCGGCGACCGAGCCCACTCGTCAGGTCAGCGCGGGGCTTGGAGGTTGGCGAAGCGATCCGGGCCGGTGATCTCCCGCGTCGGGCCGTGCTTGGGCATGGTGAAGGCGAAGTGGCTGCCCACGCCGAGGCGGCTCTCGCACCAGATCCGTCCGCCCTGCAGCTCCACGAGCCGGCGACAGATGTAGAGGCCGAGGCCGGTGCCGCCCTGCGTGCGGGTGGACGACCCGTCCAGCTGGCGGAAGCGCTCGAAGAGCTGTGGCAGGTCACCCGAGAAGATGCCGGGCCCTGAGTCGTCCACGGCGATCTCGACGTCGTCGCCCCGGTCGGTCACGGCGATGACGACGTCGCCCTCCGTGTACTTCACCGCGTTGTCGAGGAGGTGGTTGAGGATCTGGTCGAACTTGGCCCGGTCGAGTCGCACCGAGATGCTCATCTTGGTTCGCTGCACGGTGACCCGGCTGCTCGCGAACTCGTCGAGCACATCACCGAGGTCGACGGTCTGCAGGTCGAGGGCGGGCTGGTTGGACTCGATCGACGAGACGAACAGCAGGTCCTCGATGAGGCGCTCGAGGCGGATCGTGTTGGCCTCGAGAGCAGACAGGGCTAGGTCGCGCGAGGCCGGGTCGATCTCGCCCTTCTTCTTGGCCAGCATGCGCACGTAGCCCTTCACGACGGTGAGCGGGGTGCGCAGCTCGTGGCCGATCACCGAGACGAAGTCGTTCTTGATCTTCTCGGTCTCCCGCGCCTTGGTGACGTCCTCCAGCACGAGCACCCGGCCCAGGTCACGTCCGCCGGACGCACGCATGCGGCGCGTGGACGCGGCGTAGAGCCGGTCGGGAGGTGAACCGAGCAACAGCTCGAGCTGCCCCTCGTCCTCGCCGGTGAGCAGGCTCTCGAGCGCGTCGTTGCCGAGGCGCCCGTGCACCGGCTGCCCGACGGCGAAGGCCTCCGGCAGGTGGAAGAGCTCGGCGGCCGCGCCGTTGACCAGGATGAACCGGCCGTTGTTGTCGACGACGAGGACGGGGCCCGGAGCCGAATGCACCACCGAAGCCAGGCGCTGCTCGTGGTCACGCAGGCGTTGGGCCAGATCGGAGCATCGCAGCACCATGGCCACCTGGTTGGCGAAGGCGCACAGCAGCGCCTGGCCAGTGGGATCGGGGCCCTCACCCAGGAGGAGCACCATGAACCCCTGGCGCTGGCCGGCGGCGACGAGAGGAACGGAGATGGCGGTCTCGGCGCCCTGCGACAGTGCGGCCACCACCGGATGCGTCGGTGACTCCACCCGCAGGTTGTCGGAGGCGACGAACCCCCGGAAGTCGGAGTGCTGGGACGCGCTGCGGAGGTCGGCCGCACTGATGCCGCGGTAGTGGGAGACCTTCCATCCGTCACCGTCGGGCACCAGGCAGAAGCCACCGAGCGCACCGAAGAGGTGCTCGGCTTCGTCGAAGACCCGTGAGAGCACCGCAGCATGGTCGAGCTCGACGGCGATGCGCAGCAGCGCGTCGGAGAACTCGGGCACCGACGCTCGACCCATGGCCGGTCGGCGCACGAGCGCCAGGCTGGCTGCATCTGCGAACAGCGGAAGGGTGGACGTGTCCAGGGCGACCGGGTCCCCGCCTACTGCGATGGCCCCGATGATCCGCCCACCCATGCGCATCGGCTCGGCCACGGCGCCGCCACCGCTCGCCGTGTCCCTGCGCCGGGCCAGTCGGCCCTCGCGCATGCAGGCCTCAGCCGCCTCCTGCACCACGCGCGGGCATGCGCCCGAAGCGGCGACGGTCGTGGCTGCACCCTCCACCAGGCCGACGACGATGCCGTGCTTGCCCTTGCTGGTTGCAATCGCGCCGCTGAGCGCATCGTGCAAGAGGCGCACCGGGTCGTGACCGGCCGTCAACCCGCGGAGAACCTTCGTCAGGTACTGCACACCGCCGCCTTCTGGATGCATGTGCGTTGCATCGGGACGGTGTGCCCCCGTCCTTGAGCACTATTCGTCAGTGGTCAATCGGTTGGGATCGGAGCGCTCGAGCGGTGCGCTCCCGGGCACCAGAACTCAACCCTGGTGCGCGATGCGCCGATGGCTGATCCGAGGCAACAAAGGGAGACTTCGGTGGCGACAATTCGGGCAAGCTGCCCAAGCTGCGGTGATGTTGAGCTGACATCCAGAGACGTCACGGTGCAGGTCTGTGCGACCAACAACCAGGGCTCGTACTCCTTCCGGTGCCCTGGGTGCACGTTGGCGGTCGCCAAGCTGGCCGAGTCTCGGGTCGTCGACCTGCTCGTCTCGTCCGGCGTGAAGCTGTCGGTCTGGTCGCTCCCGGCGGAGCTCGACGAGCCGAGACAGGGTGCACCGATCTCCTACGATGACCTCCTGGAGTTCCACACCCAGATCGAACAGGACGGTTGGTTCGAGAAGCTGACGTCCCCGATCGGCCGGAACGACGACTGAGAGGCCGAACGACATGCTGTGGCTGATGCCCATCGCCATCCTCTTCGCCAGCGTGGTGCCCCTCGTGGCGCTGCTGGTTCGGTTGAAGGGCGAGGTCGGCCGCACCACGGGCGAGCTGCGCCAGTGTGCGGCGCTACGGCCGGCCCTCGTGGAGATCGGCCAGGACGCCCGTGCCTTGCAGGAAGAGGTTCGTCGTCGCATCCGCTGACCGAATCCCCCAGGGTCGCCGGTAGGCTCCAACCGTGCCGAACATCGGACCCTCGGAGCTCCTCGTCGTGCTGGTCGTGGCGCTGCTCGTGCTCGGTCCGAGCCGGCTGCCCGACGCGGCGCGCCAGGTCGGTAGGGCACTCGGCGAGTTCCGCCGGGTGACGTCCGGCTTCCAGGCCGAGGTGCGCGACGCCATGACCGTCAGCGACCCGCCACGACCCCGACCGGCCCCGACCGCCGGCACGGCTGCGCACGACGACCACGACCTGCCGACGAGCCCTGAGCAGGCCGAGGTCCGGGTCGATGACGCCCAGCCGGGTGCGGCCCGCCCGGCGCCAGACGTCTAGGCGCACCGATCGCTACCGCGGCCGGGCCACGCCGAGACGAGGAGCGCGCTCAGAAGGAGCACGACGACCTCGTCCGCATGAGCGTCGTCGAACACCTCACCGAGCTCCGGGACCGCCTGTTCAAGGCCATCCTTGCCGTGGTGGTGGGAGCGGTGATCTGCTTCGCGCTCTACGACCCCATCCTCGAGATCCTGATCCAGCCTTACCGTGAGGTCACCGGCAAGGACACCTTCTACATCACCAAGCCACTCGAGGGGTTTTCCGCCCGCCTGAAGGTCGCCAGCTACGGGGGCTTCCTGCTGGGGTCACCGGTGGTGCTCTGGCAGCTCTGGCGCTTCATCACGCCCGGCCTGCACCGCAAGGAGAAGCGGTTCGCCATCCCGTTCGTCGCCGCGTCGGTGGCCCTGTTCACCATGGGCGCCGCCTTGGCGCTGGTCACCTTCCCGAAGGCGCTCGGGTTCGTGGTCGAGATCTCCGGTGACAACGTCGAGACGCTCTTCAGCCCGGCGGAGTACATCACCTTCATCCTCCGCGTCACCATCGGATTCGGCATCGCCTTCGAGCTGCCGATCCTGCTCGTGTTCCTGCAGCTGGCGGGCATCGTGTCCAGCTCACAGCTCCTCAAGGGCTGGCGCTGGGCCGTCGTCGGCGTGTTCGCGGCAGCTGCGATCATCACGCCCAGCCAGGACCCGTTCACCCTCCTCGCCATGGCTGGTCCGATGAGCCTCTTCTACTTCGGCGCGGTCCTCATTGGAAGGCTGCTCAAGCGGTAAGGATCACGCCGTGATGCGAGCCGAGTTCGTACGGAGCCTGGGCTTCGAGCCGGACCCGTTCCAGGTGCAGGCCCTCGACGCGCTGGACGCCGGCCGCTCGGTGCTGGTGGCGGCGCCGACCGGGTCGGGCAAGACCGTCGTGGCCGAGTACGCGGTGGCCAAGGCGCTCGCGGAGGGCGGCAAGGCCTTCTACACCACGCCCCTGAAGGCGCTGTCCAACCAGAAGTTCGGGGACCTGGTGGCGCGGCACGGCGCCGGCCAGGTAGGGCTGCTCACTGGTGACAACGCCATCAACGGCGATGCTCCGGCGGTCGTGATGACCACCGAGGTGCTCCGGAACATGATCTACGCCCGGTCTCCAGCACTCGACGGGCTCCGCTACGTGATCCTCGACGAGGTCCACTACCTGCAGAACGCCTATCGCGGGCCGGTGTGGGAGGAGGTCATCATCCACCTGCCGCCCGAGGTCGACCTGGTGGCGCTCTCCGCCACCGTGTCGAACGCCGAGGAGGTGGCCGACTGGATGCAGACCGTGCGCGGCGCCACCGAGGCCGTCATCGAGGAACGCCGGCCGGTCGATCTGCACAACCTCTACCTGGTGGGCGACCGCCAGAGCGACCGCCCGGTGCTGTTGCCCACGCTGGTCGAGGGTCGGCCCAACCCGGAGGCCGAGGCCCTCGACCGCCGAGCCCCCCAGGTCGCCCGCACCGGCTTCCGCACACCCCGCACCCGCAGCCGCCTGTACACGCCGAGGCGCTTCGAGGTCGTCGACGCGTTGGGTGAGCGCGACATGCTCCCGTCGATCTACTTCATCTTCAGCCGGGCGGCCTGCGACGAGGCGGTCACGCAGTGCATGCAGGAGGGCCTCCGCCTCACGACGCAGGACGAGCGGGCCGAGATACGGGCGATCGCCGAGTCGAAGGTCGGGAACCTGTCGGACGCGGATCTGCGTGTGCTCGGCTACGGCAGCTGGCTGCACGGCCTCGAGGCCGGGTTCGCAGCCCATCACGCCGGCCTCGTGCCGCCGTTCAAGGAAGCGGTGGAGGCGTGCTTCTCCCGGGCGCTGGTGAAGGTCGTGTTCGCCACCGAGACCCTGGCGCTGGGCATCAACATGCCGGCTCGGTCGGTGGTCATCGAGAAGCTGACGAAGTTCTCGGGCGAGACCCACAAACCGCTGCAGCCGGGGGAGTACACCCAGCTCACCGGTCGCGCCGGCCGCCGTGGCATCGACTCGGTCGGGTACGGGGTCGTGCTGTGGTCACCCTTCGTCCCGTTCGACCAGGTCGCCGCGCTCGCCAGCAAGCGCACCTACGCCCTCTCCTCGGCCTTCCGCCCCACGTACAACATGGCCGTGAACCTCGTGCGCAGCTACGGCGCAGAGCAGGCCCACCACCTGCTGAACCTGTCGTTCGCGCAATATCGGGCCGACAGCGACGTGGTGCGTGACGAAACCCGCCTGGAGCGGCTCGGAGCCGACCTCCAGCGCTACAGGGAGCGCTCCGTCTGCCACCTGGGGGACATCGACGAGTACCGGCGGCTACGGGACGACCTCGGGAGCATGGACCACGTCCGGCCGCGCGGTCGTGTCGAGGTGGCCAACGCACTGGGTCGCATCGGTCGCGGCGACGTCATCGCCGTGCCCGGCGTGATCGCCGGGGGACGGGTGGCCGTCATCTCCACCTCCCACCGGAAGGGAGGGGAGGTGAAGCTCGGGGCGGTGATGGTGAACGGCAAGAAGGTGCAGCTCTCCGTTCGCGACTTCCCGGCGCCGCCCCGACCCATCGGTCACATCGACCTGCCCGAGCCCTACCTGCCAAACAACAAGCGCTTCACGAACGAGGTGGCAGCCGCCCTTCGAAAGGTGAAGCTGGGCGGTGGGGCCGCGGCCGCAGCCGGCCGCACCGGCGCCGGTGGCGGCGGGGGTGGGGGAGACGCGGGCGACGGAGGCGGCAGCCTCGGTGCCCGGGCCTCGAGGCTCGCCGATCGCCTGGCCCGACACCCGGTGAGCGGCTGCGACGACCTCCAACGCCACCTCCGCGCCGCGCGCCGGGCGGACGACCTGGCCAACCAGCGCAAGGCGGTCGAACGTCAGGTGCGGGGTCGCAGCGAGTCGCTCGCCCGCCAGTTCGACCGTGTGCTCCGCATCCTGGAGGCCTGGGGGTACGTGGAGGAGTGGCAGCTCACCCCGGCGGGGGAGCGGCTGCGCTCCCTCTACCACGAGTCCGATCTGCTCATCGCCGAGTGCCTCCGGTCCGGCCTGCTCGACGGGCTCACCCCAGCCGAGGTCGCCGGCCTGACGTCGACGTTCACGTTCGAGACGAGAGGCCCGGGGGAGCCGCCGGCGGCCTGGTTCCCGAAGGGGCCGCTCCGCGACCGGTTCGGCTCGGTCGAGCGCATCGCCCGCGAGCTGAACCTGGGCGAGGAGGAGGCCGGTCTGCCGCTCACCCGCCCGCCCGATGCCGGCTTCCTGCCGCTCGCGCACAGCTGGGCGCGAGGCACGTCGCTCGAGAAGGTGATCGAGGACGAGGACATGTCCGGCGGTGACTTCGTCCGCAACGTGAAGCAGCTGATCGACCTGCTCCGCCAGCTCGGCGACGCAGCCGACCAGGCGGAGACGCGGTCGGCGTGTCGCTCGGCCGCAGATGCGCTGTTCCGGGGCGTGGTGGCCGCATCGTCCGTCGTCAGCAGCTGACATCGTGCCGATCGCCAAGGGGGAGACCTGGGGGTGGCCCGGTCGCCTGCCCGACGACGGCGTCGTGGTGCGCGACGACGCCGAGGCGGCGACCGTCCTGGAGACCGCCCGTCGCCAAGGTCGCGCGATGCCCACCCTCGGGCTGCTGGGCGGGGATCTCTGTCGCACACTCGGGGGCATCGGGAGCGAGGCGCGCCTGCGGTCCTCCGATGCCATGACGTTCCCTGTGGACCTCGGTGAGGTGGCCATCGACGGGAAGGGCCACCTCTTCGTCGCCCATCTCGTGGCCCGGAACCGGCTCTGGACACGGGTGTTCGCCGCGATGAACGCGCAGTTCGTCGGCCCGTGGGACGTCGCGCCACGCTCCCACCCGAACGACTCGCTCCTCGACACCTTCGAGGCCCGCCTGCGCTTGGCTGATGTCCACAAGGTGCGGGCCCGCCTCCCGCTCGGCACCTACCTCCCACATCCATCGATCCGCCAGCGCCGCACGGCGGCCCTCACCACGGACCTCGAGCGGCCGAGGCCGATCTGGTTGGACGGCGTCCGGCAGGGAAGAGGTCGGGTGCTGGAGGTTCGCATCGAGCCCGACGCCGTCCGGGTAGTCGTCTAGAAGGCCGTTCATCCACCATCGCGGTGATGCATGGGCCGTAACCTCAGCGCCGTGCAGTACGTCGCCGAGCAGTTCAGCCCCGAGGAGTCCGAGATCCTCCGGCGCTACTTCACCAACCTCGACCGCCCGGTCTTCGCCCTGGTCAACCTGCCCGAGGTGGTGAAGGGCGCCCTGTTCGCTCGCTACTCCAGGTCGGCCAAGAGCCTCCGGCGCCTCTTCCTCGACGAGTTCGTCGGCGAGCTCGACATCACCGGGGATGCGAGCGTCGACGCCACCGTGGGCATGAAGCGGGCCGAGGACCTCTACGACCGGGTCTTCCTCGAGTACGGCGACGACTCCGTGGCCCAGCTGGGCGGCGTGCACCTGGCCTGCGAGCAGGCGTCCAACCTCCTCACCAAGGTGCTCGAGCGCGGCCGCCTCATGAGCTACCTCGAGCAGTCGACGCGCTACATCGCCTACGACGCCCGCTCCGACGGGCGCTACCGGTACTACCGCGATCCCGAGCTCGGCAAGGTGCCGCTCGGGCTGCGCTACGTCGGCGACATGGACCGGATGTTCGACACCTACCGCGAGCTCCTCCCCGTGCTGGTGGCCTACTTCACGAACCGCTACCCGAAGGAGCCGGCCGACTCCGACTTCGTGCACCGGCAGGCCATCAAGGCGAAGGCGTTCGACGCACTGCGGGGCCTGCTTCCCGCCGCCGCCCTGTCCAACGTGGGCATCTACGGAACCGGGCAGGGCTACGAGGCGCTGCTGCTCCGCATGCGGGCCCATCCGCTGCCCGAGGCGCGGGCGTACTCGGCGATGATGCTCGAGGAGCTGCGCAAGGTCATCCCGTCGTTCCTCAAGCGGGTCGACCTGCCCGACCGTGGCGGGGCCTGGTCCGCGTACCTGGAGACCAACCGCAAGGCCATGGAGCACGTGGCCGAAGACCTTCTGGCCGACGACACGGCCAAGGACGACGTGCAGGTGCGGCTGCTCGACTGGGATCCGGACGGCGAGGACAAGGTGGTCGTCGCGTGCCTGTACCCCTACAGCGACCTCAGCGAGTCCCAGGTCGCAGCGCGGGTGGCGAGGATGTCGGCCGACGACAAGCTGGCCGTCCTGCGCGCGTACGCGGGCGAGCGCACCAACCGACGCCACCGGCCGGGCCGGGCGCTGGAGCGCACCGACTACCGCTTCGACGTCCTCTCCGACTACGGCGCGTTCCGTGACCTGCAGCGGCACCGCCTGCTCACCATCGAGTGGCAGCACCTCACCCCGCGCCATGGCTACGTCCTGCCGGAGGCTGTGGTCGAGGCCGGCGGCGGCGGCTTCTTCGAGGAGTCGATGGCTCGCTCGGCCGACCTGTACGCCGAGGTGCACGCGCAGTTCGGCCCCGCGCAGGCGTCCTACGCCGTCGCCTTGGCCTACCGGACCCGCTTCGCCATGCAGTTCAACGCTCGGGAGGCGATGCACATGCTCGAGCTGCGCTCGGGGCCGCAGGGCCATCCCGAGTACCGGCGGGTCGTGCAGGAGATGCACAACCAGATCCGGGATGTGGCCGGGCACAAGGTGCTGGCCGAGATCATGAGCTTCGTCGACCACGACACGTACGACCTCGAGAGGCTCGACGCCGAGCGTCGAGCCGAGCACCGCCGCAACGCGCGCTGACCGGCGCACTCATGGTGGTGCTGTTGCCAATGTGGTTGCTGTTGCTACAGTGGCGAACGCCCTTCATGGGCGGTGAGAGAGGTCTGACTGCCGATGTCCAAGATGCGCGTCCTTGCGGCGCTCGTAGCGCTGTTGCTGGCCGGGTCGGCCGCGACGTCGAGCTACACGCTCAAGCCCGGTGACACCCTGTACGACCTCGCACGCCGATTCAGGGTGTCGGTGAAGGCGCTGGCCGTCCTGAACGGGATCACCGACGCCAACAGGGTCGCCGCCGGCAGGGTCGTGCGGATCCCGGACCAGGCGTCGGCCAAGGTGGCAGAGGCGCAGCCGGTGGTCGCCCGTCGACCCTCCGCCTCGATCGCCGGCACGTACACCGTGCGATCCGGCGACACGCTGGCAGAGATCGCCGGCCGGCACGACACCACGATCCCCGAGCTGATGCGCCTCAACGGGCTCCAGAAGGCCAACGTCCTGCGAGAAGGCGCATCCCTCACGCTGCCGAAGGCGTCGTCGACGCCCGCTTCCCCAGCCCCCACCGCCCGCGTGGCCCCAACGGCCGGCAACGTCGGCCTGTGCCCGGTGAAGGGCGCCGGGCCATGGGACATCAGCGACAGCTTCGGCGCCCCGCGCCCCGGTGGCCGCAGCCACAACGGCAACGACATCTTCGCCCGCCGCGGCGCTCCGGTGGTGGCCAACGTGTCAGGCCAGCTGCGCCTCGTGCAGGGATCGGTGGCCGGCCTGGCCTACTACCTGACCGCGGCCGACGGCACCACTTACTACGGGGCCCACCTGGGGTCGTACGTGCGCAAGGGCGGGTCGATCAAGGCAGGCGAGACGATCGGGCTGGTCGGGAACACCGGCAACGCCGACGTCACCCCTCCCCACCTGCACTTCGAGGTCAAGCCGGGGGGCGGAGGGTCCGTGAACCCCCACGCCGTGCTCGCCTCGAGCTGCCGCTGACCGAGGAATTTTCCCCGGCCCCGTGACCTGGGAGGACGCGCGTCGCCGCACGTCACGGGCCTGACGCTTGGCGTTCACGCCCTTGACGGCTGCCGTGCGCCCCGACTTCACTTGGCCTCGTCCGAGACGTCCCGACGCCGGTCGTGGCCTTCGGAGCTGGGAAGTGTGCAGCTGCGAAGGGGGCAGTCGAAGGGCTGGGGGAGTCCGGCGAACCAAGTAGACAACGTCCCAACGCTCCGTTTCCAGCTCCGGCCCCGGCTGGTGCAGGGGGCTCCGCGAGGGGGCGGCACCAACGGTTCGCCGGGCTCCCTACCTTCGTCGTCACCGGTATCGGTTAGCGCCGGGGTGGGGTCTATCATGCGGCGCCGCAACGAACCCCCAAAGGACCCCCCTGATGGCTGAAGAGCTCGACGACGACGTGACCGATGAAGACGTCGATGAGCCCGATCTGGACGACGAGCTCGACCTGGGCGACGACGACCTGCCCCTTGACGATGACGACGATGCCGTCGTCGAGGTCGACGACGTGGACGTCGACGACGTCGTGGACGATGAAGGGGAGCAGGAGGTCCCCGTCGGGATCGTCACCGATGACGATGACGATGACGATGACGACGAGGTGGAGGACGAGGACGTCGAAGCCAGCCTCGACGAGATCCTGAAGGAGCGCCTGGTCGTCACCGAGGACGAAGAGGAAGACGAAGAGGAGGTCCCCGAGGTGGAGGAGCGGGGGGACGCAGGCACCAAGGTGCTGCCCAAGCAGCCCGACGAGTTCGTCTGCCAGTCCTGCTTCCTCGTGAAGCACCCCAGCCAGCTGGCCGACCGCAACCGCACCCTCTGTCGGGATTGCGTGTAGGTGCCGGTACTGTCCTCCCGTCGTCCAGGGCTCAGGAGCCGCACATGACAGCTGAGGACAAGACCGCGCTGGAGCAGGCTCTCGAGCTGTTCGTCTACGCCCCGGTCGGCCTGGTCCTGGCGGCCCAGGAGGATCTGCCCGGGCTCATCGCCAAGGGTCGCCAGCAGCTCACCGGGCAGGTCACGGTGGCCCGGATGATCGGCCAGTTCGCCGTGACCCAGGGGCGCATGGAAGCCGAGCGCCGGCTCAAGGACGCGGCCGAACGGCTGTCGGCCCTTGGCGTCGTCCCGGGAGCACAGCCCGCGGCCCGGGAGCCGGGCGCTTCGGCGGAGGCGCCGCCGGCCGCATCTCCATCGGAGGCGCCGCCGGTGGAGACGAGCGTCACCCATCCGGTGACGCCGGCGGAGCCCAAGCCCCGCCCCGGAGCCGTGGCCGACCTGGCCATCCCCGGCTATGACGCCCTGGCCGCCTCCCACGTGGTGCAGCGCCTGGCCGGTCTCACGCCGGACGAGCTCGAGGCGGTTCGCTCCTACGAAGCGGCCAACCGGGGCCGCCGCACCATCCTGTCCAAGGTGGCCCAGCTGCAGAGCGACGGGCCCGGGAGCTAGTGGAGTCGGCGCGGCGGGCCACGCCGGCGGACATCCCCGTCCTCGTCGACCTGGCGGTCAGCGCCCGCGCCGAGCTGGCCCCGGTCCGCGGCGGTGTGGTGTTCCTGGAACGTGAAGCACGCGGCGAGCCGCTCAGCGCGGGGTTCGCCACCGACCTGGCCTCGCCGGATGCCGTCGTGGTGATCGGCGAGATCGACGCGGTCCCGCTCGGGTACGCCACCGGGCGCATGGAGACGCTCCGCCAGGGGACCCGCCTCGGACGGATCGACGATCTCTACGTCGACGAGGGAGCGCGATCCGTCGGCATCGGCGAGGCGCTGATGGTCCACCTGCTCGACTGGTTCCGCGAGCAGCGGGCCAGCGGGGTGGACGCCATGGCGCTACCGGGCAGCCGGGCCACGAAGAACTTCTTCGAGATCTCCGGCTTCTCGGCCCGGCTCATCACCATGCACCACCGCCTCGACTGAGGCTTCGACGCTCAGCGGCCCTTCCACTGGGGCGCCCGCTTCTCGATGAAGGCGAGCGGACCCTCGGCGTAGTCCTCGGTGGCGGCCACGGTCGAGAAGGCGGCACTGCTGAGGCGCCAGAGCTCCGCCTCCGGCAGCTGGCTGGCCAGCACCACCCGACGGCTCTCCCGTACGGCGACCGGGGCGTTGGCGCAGATGCGCTCGGCCAGCTGGAGGGCGGCGGCGACGGCCTGACCGGGGTCGACGAGCGCGTTCACCATGCCGAGGGCGTAGGCCCGCTCCGCCTCGACCGGGTCGCCCGTGAGCACGAGCTCCATGGCGATCTTCGGAGGCACCACGGCGGGGAGCCGGAAGAGTCCGCCGCCGGCGGCCACGAGAGAGCGCTTCACCTCGGGCAGCCCGAAGCGGGCGGCGGTGGAGGCGACGATCAGATCGCACGCAAGGGCGATCTCACAGCCACCCGCCAGAGCGGGCCCGTCGACCGCCGCGATCAACGGCTTCGACCGCTCGCGCCGCACCAGGCCGGCGAAGCCGCCCCGCTTGGTGTTGAGGCCGTCCGCCTGGCCGGAGCTGATGGCCTTGAGATCGGCACCGGCGCTGAACACGGTGCCCTCTCCGGCGATGATGCCGACCCAGATGTCGGCGTCCTCTTCCAGGCGATCGAGGTTCTCCTCCATGGCCGAGGCGACCTCGCCGTTGATCGCGTTGCGCGCTTCCGGCCGGCGGATGGTGAGGACGGCGACGTGCCCGTGCTGCTCGAAGGTGACCATGGCGCGAACGTTAGACGGCCTCCGAACGACCGGTCCCTGAACAGGGGGGCGGCAACGGGTACGGTGGCCGGCATTGCTACCCGGGGGGGCCAAGGCAATGGACGAAGAAGTCGGGCACCTGCAGTGCCCGTTCTGCAAGTCCTATGACGTCACCAGGATGTTCATCGCATCGTTGCGACTCGACTCCTGCGAGTGCGTCAGCTGTTGCGCACGATGGGACGAGGACGCAGCCAGCGGGGCCTACCGCGGCCGCGCCCATCGTTCATCGGTGTTGTTGCGGCGAGACCAGACCTGAGTGGGCGCCGGCCCTCAGCCGGCTTCCCCCGAGGCGTCCGAGCCGCCCGTGGCCGCACCCTGGTCACCCGACTCGCTGAACGCGGCCGCCTCCGCAGCTTCGACGCCCACCTCAGTGGGCGGCGCCGGCTCCGGTGACGGTGCTTCGGGTGCCGAGGCGCCGGTGGAGACAGGATCACCCTCGGTCTCGGCCGTGCCGGCGCCCTCGTCCATCGACGACGTGACGCCGGTCGCCGGGGTGAGGGGCAGGGTGGCGGGCTCGACCGCCGCAGCCGAGGCGGCCTGTACCGGAGGCGGCGGGATCGGTCGACCGGTCGCCCCCGACGGCCGGTTCCCACCGGGTCGGGACGGCCGCTTCGGCGCACCGCGGGGTGGGCCAGGCGGGGGAGGCATGTCGATGCCGAGCAGCCCGGCCAGCGCGGGGATGCGCCCGGCCTGCTGCTGGGCTGCCGCCACGAGATCCTCGGAAGCACCTTCGGGCAGCCCGACCGGCTTGACCGAACGTCGGACCGGCGATTCGGCGACCGCCTCGAGCAACGTCTTCCAGCGATCGGCGGGCGCGTCGGGCGCCATGGCCGCGGAGGCGGACTCGGCCAGCCGGGTGGCCACCTCGGCCGGCAGACGCACGCTGGGGTCCGGCGGTCGAGAAGCGGCGCGCAGTGCGCGCACCAAGCGGCCTTCGTCCAGCGCCTTGGTGAGGTCCGTGAGCCACTCGTCCCGCTGGGCCGCGGCGCGGCGGTCGAGCGCAGCCCGCAGCTTGGCCGCCAGCTCGCGCGACTCGTCGTCGCGCGCACCGGCATCGGCGGACGACACCACGGAGCGCAGGTCGCGCAGGGCGATGTCGTCCACGTCGGTGATGGCCGCCTCGGCCCGGTCCCGCCACTCGGCCGCCTTGAGGCGAGGCACCAGCTCCTCGGCGATGGCCAGCAGGGCCTCGGTGCGGATCTCGGGCTGACCGGCCGCACGCGCCGTCGCGTTCTGCTCCTCGATGGCGCGGCGCACGGCGGGGATGCCGCCGCGCGCCACCTGCTCGGCGATCGGGCGATGCTCCTCCTGCACGGCGGCCAGCACGGCCTGGCGGTGGGCATTGCCCGGGCTCAGCTTCTTGGCGCGAGGGCGGGCGTCCTCCGGCGGCGCAGCCGCGCGATCGCGCCCTCCGGACCGGCCGGCCGGCTCGGGCCTGCGGTTGCCGCCACCCGCTGGACGACCGCGACCCGCACCAGCGGCATCGCCGGCTGCACCAGCGCTACCACGACCGGCGCCACTGCCACGGATCGGCTGGCCATGCCGGTTGGTACCCGCGCCGGTGGCCGGGCCGGAGCCCTCCCGTCGAGGACCGCGCGGCCGATCGCCGTCCCCTCGAGGACCCCGGTCGCGGTCGCGACCATCCGGCCGCGACCCGCGGCCCTTGGGCACCAGCGAGCTGGTGACAGGTTCGAACTCCTGTTGCGGCCCGATCGGCTGGATGCGATCGACGGGTTCGGCCTTCTTGCCCTTGGGCGGGAACACCGAGGTGATGGTGATGCCTTCGACCTCGAAGTCGGCCTCGGCCCGCACCACGTCACCCGGTTGGGCGCCTTCGTAGAGCAGGGACGCGTCGAGCACGCCCTTCGGTTGGCGAGCGCCAGCAGCACGCCATGTCCACGTGCCGTCATCACGAGCGCTGGTCAGCTCGACGTCGATCCTGCGAGGCATAGGGCTTACAACCTACAGCGCCCAGGTCGGGCCCTCCGCCGAATCGCAGGTGCCGGAGAGCCGCGCCGTCACGGGCTGCGTGGAACCCGAGCGCCGGCCAGAGGATGCAGCTGCATGGCCGCGGCACCCTCCCCGTCGGCCACCTCGGTGTAGAGCTGGGTCGTCGCCAGGCT
>CADCTF010000008.1 GCA_902805655.1 uncultured Acidimicrobiales bacterium | reverse complement strand
CCGATGGCCGCGGCGGCGGTGGCGGCGGCGTCCTGCCCGGCCACGGCGCCTTCGGCGGCCTGCTGCGCCCTGGAGGCTTCACCCACGGCCGCGCTCGCGCCGGCCGTGTCACCCTGCCGGAGAGCCGCCGCAGCCCGGTTGAGCGCGGACGCGGCCGCCGGGTTGCCGGCCACCTGGGCCGAGGCCAACGTGGACAACCGCTCGGCCAGCGCGGCGCGCGACTCGGGCGAGAGGCCGGCGAGCTCGCTCGCGGTCGACGCCAGCTGCGCCGCGGCCGAGCCCGATGCCGACGGCGTGAGCGGCTCGTTGGCGAGCGTGCGGTCGAGGCCCCGCGCGGCCGCTTTCTCGGCCAGGTAGCTGGGGCTCAGGCGGGCCGACACGTCCTGTGCGGCGCGATCGAGCGCTTCCTGGGCGGCGGACAGGTCCGCCGCCCGATCGAGGTCCGCGGCCAACGCATCGAGCCGCGCCGCGACCGCGGCGACCTCGGCCGAGGGAGGTAGGGCCCGGAGCTCGTCGGCGGTGGCCCGCAACCGGACGGCCACGGCTTCCGCCTGGGCCTGCTCGGTCGCCAATCGCTGCCGCACGACATCCTGGGGATTGGGCCACAGCGCCAACCCGACCGCAAAAACCAAGACACCGGCGACGACGCCGACCCGCGCGGCGTTCCACGGAATGGCGACCGCGTCCCTGGCTCGGCGACCCGCTGCGAGCACTGCCGCCCGTCGTTCGACGTGGTCGCCGAAGGGGCCGGCATCGAGGCGTCCGGAACCGACCTCCAGTGCCGTCGCGAAGGCATCGCCGGTGCCCAGGCCCCGATCGGCGGCGCGCGCCGCAAGAGGCATTGGCACCCGGATGGCGAGACCCGCGGCTACCAGTCCGACGGCGGTCATGGCGCTCAGAGAGAGTGCCGCGGCCTCCGGCCACGACCACGGCCGGACGCGTCCGACTGCCACCAGGGCCAGAACGGCGCTGGCGACGGCCGGCCCGATCCAAGTGGCCGTGGCCACGCCCCACGCCAACCGGAGCCGGCGTCGCACGCCGACCAGGAGGTGGTTCACGAGAACGTCGGCTTGGGCAGGGCGAGGCGCCGCGCGGCCAGCGCGAGCGATCCGACCGACAGCACCGTGAAGGCGAGGAGCGACAGGACCCAGAAGGGCACGCGGCTGAGCCAGGGCACACCCGGTTCGAAGCCGGCCGCCGCAGTCCGATCCGCGAGGATGGGATTCGATGGCGCCGGCCTCACGTCACGTATGACCGTCTCCGGGACGGCGGGCTGCGGGACGGCAGGCTGCGGGACGGCGTCCGGCTGCGGCGGGCCGCTCGTGGTCGGTGCCACGACCACCGTCGCGGTCGGTCGTGGAGGTACGACGACCGGCCCGGAACCGCCGGGGCCGGAGCCCGAGCCCGAGTCCGTGCTCCAAGTCGAGCTGTCACGCTGCCGCTCCCGGCGCTGCTCGAGCAGCAGCTGCATCGGTGTGAACGGCGAAGCACCACTCGCTGACAGCTGCTCGTCGCGTCGGTCGAGCACGTCGGCCACCGCCATGAAGGGGTTGGCCACGAGCAGGAGCTGGCTTCGGCCCTGTACCTGCCCTCGTTGGAGGATCATCTGCGCACCGAAGGCGATGAACGTGCCGACGCACAGCAGGAACACAAGGGCCAGTGCGACCACCGTGGCACCCTGCGTGCGCTTGAAGAAGGTCGAGCACCACAACGACACGCACGCCAGGGTCACGGCCACGACCAGCACCATGGCCGTCGCCCGGATCACCTCGATTGGTTCGACCCCGCCGAGCAGGAACGACACTGCGGCCAGCGGCAGCGTGGCCACGATGAGCAGGACCACGAAGGCCAGCGAGGCCATGAGCTTCCCGACCAGGATCGACCAGGGTCGAAGCAACGTGATCTGCAGCGGTACGAGCGTCTGGCGTTCTCGCTCACCGGCCACGGCCGAAGCGGTGACGCCGGGCACGATGAAGCAGACGAGACCGAGGACGAAGAAGACCAGGGTGTGGAACACCGAGCGGCCCACGCCGGCCAGGGTCTCGATGCTCGGTGCACCCCGGTTCGCCCCTCCACTTGCGGCGAAGTAGACGATCTGCACGATGAACACGAGCACGAGCAGGTAGAGGATGAGGATGATCGCCGCCCGGGGGCCGCGCATCCGCTGGCGCAGCTCACGAGCGAAGACGGGGTTGAGCGTGCGGGGGAGCTTCACTGCACCACGCCCTTCGTGATCCGCATGAACAGGTCTTCGAGACCGCTGTCGGCCTCGACCACTTGCAGCACCCGGAGGCCTTCGTCCACGAGCAGTCGACGGACGAGCGCCACCTGCTCCTCGTCGTCGGCCACCACGTGGACCTGCTCCTCCCCACCGGCGAGCTTCACGACTATGCGCCGCCCGGTCGGCAGCGCCGATCGGATGTCGCGCGGCGACCCCGATGCCAGCAGTCGCCCGGCCTCGAGGATGGCCACGTGGGTGCACATCTCTTCCAGCTCGGCGAGGATGTGCGAGCTGACGATGATGGTCTTGCCCATCTTCCGTAGCTCCAGGAGCAGCTCTCGGAGCTCCACCCGGGCCCGAGGGTCGAGCCCGCTGGCCGGCTCGTCGAGGATGAGCACCTCCGGGTCGTGCACCAACGCTCGGGCGAGGCTCAGGCGCTGCTTCATCCCCCGTGAGAGCGAGTCCACCATCGAATCGCGCTTCACGGTGAGGTCGACGAGCTCGAGCAGGTTGCCGATGAGCTCGGACCATCGCGCCCGCGGCACTGCGTACGCGGCCGCGAAGAACTCGAGGTACTCCTGCACGCGCAGGTTGTCGTAGACGCCCATGACGTCCGGCATGTAGCCCACCCGGCGCCGCACCTCGACGGGGTCGATCGACGGGTCGAACCCCGCCACCTCCGCTCGGCCGGCCGTGGGCGTGAGCAGCGAGGCGAGGATGGCGAAGGTGGTGCTCTTGCCCGCCCCGTTCGGACCGATGAGCCCGAACGTCGAGCCGCGAGGGATCGACAGGTCGAGTCCGGCCACGGCGTGCAGGGCGCCGTAGGTCTTGGTCAGGCCCTCCGTGCGCACGGCGATGCTCTGGTCATCGACGACGGCCTCGGCGAGGAGGTCGCTCACGGCACCGTGCCCCGCACCGAGATGCCGGTGAGCCCGCCGGGGCGGACGATGGCTGCGCCACCTGTCGTGCGGACATACACCCGCCCCTGGTGGAGGGACGCCGGTGTGAGGGACCGGATGTCCGAAGCGCCCGGGCCTACCGCGGCCGCCGACCGACTCCCGCCCAGGGCGGCGGCGCGCACCCATTGCGCCCCGTTCCACACCTCGGCCACCGTGCCGACGGGCACGGCGATCTCCAGCGGCGCGTCCGCATCGGTGCCGGCAGGGAGGGTGAACCGCAACACGCTCGACCGCCCGCCACCGCCACCGCCACGAAACGCGTTCGCATCCCCGCCCCGCAGGTACTCGACCCTCACGCTCGGTTCGCGCACCCAGCCGTCGGAGCTCACGGCCGCCCGGCCGGTCACGACCGTGCGACCGACCGCACCTCGTCGCCGTCCGTCGACCGTGAGACGGGGATCCACGTCACGCGTCCAACCGGCCGCCACGGCCATCCCCCGAGGCCTTCCCGCCCCGCTCAGACCGACGTGCTCCTGCCACAACGGAAGGTTGACGACCGTGTCCTCGTCGGGCTCGCCGAACCGACCGAAGGCCCGCGGCCATACGAGCTGCTCCGGGGGCTGGCCCTGCTGCAGAGCCGGGCTGGTCATCGTCCACGACCGCTCCGCTCCGGCATCGAGCTGTCCCACGAGGACGCCGCCCCAGCCGAGGAACACCGCGACCTCATCCAGGTCGTGCTCCGTGGTGTTCCGCACCGTGCCGGTCAGCCGGTCGCCCGCCTCCGCCTTTGCGCTGACCACCAGGCCGCCGGTCGTGGAGGACGGGCCCAACCCCTTGGCCACGCCGAACTCCCCCGCTCGCAGCGAGAGGTGCGCCGCCGGACCTCGAGGTGTGATGACGACGGAGGCGTCCCCGGCCTGGCCTCGCATGCTGGCCATGGCGCTCGTGGGACTGGCCGCCGCGCTCCACGCCCGGTCGAACTCGAGCTCGGGCTCGGCCGCACCACGGGCGGCGACGCCCGCGTAGGTGGTGGCCGCCGCACCCGCATCGGACGACTCGATCACGGTGGCGTGGGCCAGCTCGGTGCCGTGCCGCAGCACTCGGGCGCCCAGGTAGCTGCCGCCGGTGAAGAGCAGGGCGACGAGGGGGATCACCACCCAAGCCAGCTCGGAACGACCCCGCTTGTTCAGCACGATCGCCGTGATCGGCCCGACGACGAGCACGTACGCCAGCAGGAAGCCGATGAGCGGACCGATGAGGGGAACCCGCAGGCCTGCGTCCACGGCCAGGCTGTCGCCCACCGACCGCACGGGACCGCCGAAGGCGAAGCTGCCGTCCGACAGGCCGGCGCCGGCCTGCTGACCCACCACCGTCGGCTCGATGAGCGAGTCCCACCGACCCTCCGCCAGGGCCGAGCCGATGAGGCGCACGCGCCCCAAGCCAGCATCCGCGAAGCCACTGGGGCCAGGCTGCCAGGCCTCGGGCAACCCCTCGATCGTGGCGCCGGCGGGCGAGGTCACGAGCAGCTGGCCACCTCGGTCGACCCAGTGCAGGAGGCCGGCCCGGTCCGACGGCACCATGTTGGCGACATCGCGGCCGGCGGCGATGATGCTCCCGATCGAATCGAGCGAGCCCGGGGCTTCGGCGAGCTCCGCCGGGCCGAGCGGGGCGAAGCGAGCTGTGCCTGCGTCGACGAGGAGCCGGGCCGCGACCGGAGCGGCATGCTGCTCGGCCGCGCCCGGCAGCAGGCCGACGATCTCCTGGTCGCTCGAGAACGAGACCTGCTGCACCGGCGACGTCACCACCGCCTTGCCGTCGTCGTCCAACAGCCGGGCCGACACCTCGAGCGCACCGCCCCAGTTCTGCATGGCGGGCACCGCCACGAAGACCGACTTCGCGCTCCCGCCCGGCACCTCTACGGGAACCCGCACCACGGCCCGGTCGGGCCCCCCGTTCGACGCGCGGGCGGTGACCTCGACGGTGCCCTGCGCCAAGCGGTCGACGGCCACCTCCACCCACACCGGCACCGACCGGCCGGCGTGCACCGTGCCCCCGTAGCCCACCGTCGTCCGGATGGTCGTCTCGGCCGCCACGGGCGACGGCCACCCCAGGACGACGGCGAAGACCGCAATTGGGGCGAGTCGCCACAAGCCGGACCAGGGCACGTTGCGAGTCTGACACGCGTTCACCCGGCGACGAGGGCACCCCCTTCGGCGCCCGTTCTTGCGGGCGGGCCCGTGGCCCTCCACCATGGCGGCGTGACGGGCATCTTGCATCGGCGCGCCGTCCCCACTCACCGCGTCGTGCTGGCTGCGCTCGTGGTCTTCGCCTGCGCCGCGTCCTGGGTGGTATCGACCCAGCTGTTCCCGAACTTCTCGGTCAACAACGACGAGCCGGTCTACGTGTTCCAGGCGCGGATGCTCCTCGATCAGCGCCTCACCCTGCCGGTCACCGAGGAGTCCAGGTTCTTCCGTCCCTGGATGTCGGGCGTCATCGACGACGAGATCGTGATGGTCTTCCCGCCGGTGCTGCCTGCGATCCTGGCCCTCGGGCAGCTGCTCACCGGCTCCATGCGCACTCCGCTCATGCTGCTGGCCGGATCCACGGTGCTGCTCGTGTACCTCCTGGCTCGTGAGCTCACGTCGAACCGGTGGACCGGTGTCGTCGCTGCGGGCTTGATGACGATCTGTCCCATGTTCGTGATCCAGAGCGGGATGTTCCTCGGCTACGTCCTCGCCATGAACCTCGAGCTGGCGGCCGCCTTCCTGCTCCTGCGCGCGGTGCGGGCTCGGAGCACCCCCTGGTTCGTGGCGGCCGGCGTGGTGCTCGGGCTCTTGTTCTTCGCCCGCCCGTTCGACGCCCTGCTCGGCGGTACGGCGCTGCTCATCGGGACGGCGATCGCCCTCCGAAGTGAGCCGCGCTTCCTCCTGACGCGCCTCGGCGTGGTCTTCCTGGGCGGCCTGCCCTTCGTCGCCGCCAGCCTGGCTTACAACCATCGCCTCTCGGGCAACCCGCTCGAGCTGCCACTGGCGGCCATCGGCGGCGACGACCGGCCCGGCTTCGGGTGGCGCCACCTCGCAGCCGGTTCGCCCGACGTGAACTACCACTTCGCCCGGGCGGTGGAGGCCACGGCCGTGAACGTCGTCGAGCTGGCCCGTTGGGTACCAGGCTCGGTGCTGCTCTTCGTGCTCGCAGGGGTCGGCTTCGTCCGCTACCGCGATCGCGCGCAGGCGTGGGCCCTGGCTGCCTTCGTCGCGCTGTTCCCTCTGGGCTATCTCTTCTACTGGGGCAACCTCCTCATCGTCCGGGGGCGCAAGACCATCGGCCCGCACTACTACCTCGGGGTGCTGATACCCCTCGTCGTCTTCGGCGCGGTCGGGCTGACCGCGCTGGCCCGTCGTTCGCGGCCGGCGGCGGTGGTGGCGACGCTTCTGGCCGTCGTGAGTGCCGGCGCGTTCCTCGTCAACCCGGTACGCCTCAACCAGAAGTTCACCGCTATCCACAACCGTGAGCGGGCCGTGGTCGACGAGGCACAGCTGAGCAACGCGGTCGTGTTCCTCCCCAGCGAGAAACCTGACGGCGCCTGGCTCCTGCATCCCCGCCCGTCGTTCATGAACGATCCCGCCCTGAAGCAGTCGGTGCTCTTCGCCGTGGACCACGCAGGCGACAACTTCCAGCTGGTCGACAGGTATCCCAACCGGCGCTTCTACCACCAGATCTCGCGCCACCTGCCGGGTGACGTCATCTCCCGTCCCAGCCCGATCCTCCGCAAGATCGAGCCCCGGTCGGCCAGGCGCTTCCAGGTTCGGGTGCGCGCCGAGAACCCCGGCGATCTGCCGCTGGTCACCATGTACGCCACCGACGGCAAGCGCTCCGTGCGCCACGTCGTCCACCGCAGCGGCCGTCGCGGGTCCACGCATGAGGCGACCTGGACGGTGACGGCGAACGGTCCCGAGCTGCAGGGGGCGACCGAGCCGCCTTTCGAGCGCACGCTGACGGCCCCTCTGGGTGCGGGCCACCTGATGTTCGGGGCCACCTTCAGCGAGATCAGCGACTCCGAGTCGTCGCCGGCGGCGGAGCGGCGCTTCTGGTACCGAGCCCGGCCGGTGGACGGTGAGGTGGACCTCATGCTGCCGGGTGAGCTGTGGCGTCGGGTCACCCTGTCCGACCGGACGTTCTGGCTGGACACCGACCCGGGGCCCGAGCTCACCGTCGAGGTCACCGGGCTCGAGCCCGCCGTCGCCCGAGTCGGCCCCGGCTGAGGGTCCGTGAGGCCCAGGTACGCTTCGGGCATCGGGGAGTAGCGCAGTCCGGTAGCGCACCTGCTTTGGGAGCAGGAGGCCGGGGGTTCGAATCCCCCCTCCCCGACTAGGGTCCACAGCCCTTGCGGGTGTAGCTCAATGGCTAGAGTTCGTGCCTTCCAAGCATGTGATGCGGGTTCGATTCCCGTCACCCGCTCCACCCGTCAGTGTCGGCGGTCTACGCTCCCCCGCCTTGCCTCCGCCCCCCCGCTGGGCCCGCGCCGTGCTCGTGGTCGTGCTCAGCCTGGTGGCGATCTCCCCGATCGCGCAGAGCGCCATGCACCTCTGGGGCGAGTGGCGGCCCACCGGCGACACCGCCGTCATCGCCCTTCGTGCCCGCGACGTGGGCACGGCCCACACCCCGCTGTTGGGCATGCCCACCACGCTGAGCGCGACGATCGGCAAGCAGGCTCATCACCTGGGGCCGATGGAGTTCTTCCTTCTGGCCCCTGCCGCTCGCCTGGGCGGTGACAACAGGCTCTGGCCGACCGTCGCCATCACCGCGCTCAACATCGCTGCCGCCGTCGGGCTGATCGCCACGGCTCGGTCACTCGGAGGATCGGGTGCCGCGGCGCTGGCGGCAGGCGGCACGATGCTGCTGCTCGGCACCTTGAAGGGCGAGGCCGTCGTCGATCCGTGGAACCCCTACGCCGCGCTGTTGCCGCTGGCGGTGACACCGGTTCTTTTGGCCGCCGATCTGCACGGGCGCCGCTGGGCTCTGCCCCTCGCGGCGGCCACTGCGACGTTCGTGGCCCAGGCCCACGTCGCCCTGGTGAGCGTCGTGGTGGGAATGGGGCTGGTCTGGGTCGGGATCCGGGCGCGTCGCCTGTTGGCCGGGGTCCGTCGTGAGCGAGCACTGAGCGATCGCTGGCGAGCCCGCCGGTGGTCGCTCGTCAGTGCGGCTGCGGTGACGGCCGTGCTCTGGCTGCCGGTGGCCATCGAGCAGGTCGTGCACTGGCCGGGCAACATCTGGCTGGTGGTCGGCGGGGCGCAGGCCTCGGGCCCGTCGCTCGGACTGTCGCGGGCGGGCTACGTCGCCGCGAACGCCCTGGCCGGCCCTCCGCCGTGGTGGTGGTGGGGCCGCGATGTCGACGAGCTGATCAACCGCTCCGGCGTCGGGCTCTTCGTCCGCCTCGCCTTGGTCCTCCTTCTCGCCGCCGCGATCGCCACTGCGACCCGTCGCCGTGCGCCGGCCGTCGGCCAGCTGGTCGCCATGGCCGGCGGGGGCCTGGTGCTCGGGGTGCTCGCCGTGAGTCGGGTGCCGGAGCAGAGTGCTCTGTCACTGCACAACTACCTCTGGAGCTGGCCGCTCGCCATCACCGTCTGGTGCGCCGCCGTGGCTGGGGCCGGCCGCCTCCTCGCGGGGCGTGTGCCCCGCTCGGTGCCGTTGTTGCGCGTGGGCTCAGTGGTCGTCCTGCTGGGGCTGCTGACGGCGGTCGGCACGTGGCCTCCGAGGGTCGTGGTCGGCCGGCGCGCCATGTCCGCCATCGGTCCCCTGTCCGACGACCTGCGCACGACCCTCGAGCCTGGCGCGTACCGGCTCGAGTGGGACGACTCCCTCGGCTATGACGGGTGGACCCTGTCCACGGGCCTGCTCTTCGCGCACGAAGATGCCGAGGCGACCCTGCTCACCGGACCCGACCGATCGGCCAGCGTCGGGCCCCACCGCGTCGCCGACGAGGGCCCGATCCGGGGCGTGCTCTCGGTCGTGATCGGGCGCCGGCCACCGGAGGCGCCTCGTCCGGGCGGGCGGACGGTGGCCAGCTACACGCCCGACCCGGGCGCGATCGCTCGTGTCGAGGCGGCCGAGCGCATCGCCCTGGATCGCGCTCGACGAACCGAGGTCACCCTGGTGGACGGCACGACCGTGCACCCCGACGACCTGCCGGGCGTCATCGAGTCGGGCCAGTACGGCACCTGGGCCGACCTGGGGTTCCTCTCCCCTGCGCCGCCTCCGCAGGTGATCCAACGCCTCCAGGAGGCGCAGGGAAACGCCGTCAACCACGTGAAGGTCTTCGTCTACCCGCCGGAAGCCGTGGCCGGCGGGTAGCGACCCGGACCTACTCCGCCGGGTCGAACTCGAGGGACAGCGAGTTGATGCAGTACCGGAGGCCGGTCGGCTTGGGCCCGTCGGGGAACACGTGGCCGAGGTGGCCGCCGCAGCGCTTGCAGGTCACCTCGGTGCGCACCATGCCGAAGCTGTGGTCGTCGTGCAGGTCGACGTTGGCGAGGTCGGCCGGCTCGGTGAAGCTGGGCCAACCCGAACGCGAGTCGAACTTGGTCTCGGACCGGAAGAGCTCGGCGGAGCACGCGGCACAGCGGTAGATGCCGTCGTCCTTCAGATCGACGTACTTGCCGGTGAAA
>CADCTF010000007.1 GCA_902805655.1 uncultured Acidimicrobiales bacterium | reverse complement strand
CAGGTAGGCCAGCAGTCCGTGCAGGGAGGCGTACGGATCACTGCCAGCGAAGTCACCCACGGCGTCCAACAGCAGCGCCAGGTTGTCGCGCGCTTGGACGGACTCCGGGGCCGGCATGCTGGCGAGCTCGACGTCGAGGCCGGTCATCTCCACGACCCGGCGGGCCACGTCCGTCAGCGGCTCGCCTACGAAGCGCCGCAGCTGCGTCAGCTCGCGGGCGAGCGCGGAGAAGCGGACGCGCGCCTGCACCGAGTAGGGCTCGTCCCCCGGGTCGTCGAGCGCGTCACACAGCGACACCACCTCGGTGGGGTCGACACCGGTCACCGCGGCTTCCAGGCGAGCGGGCAGGCCATCGCCGGCCACATCGACATGCCCACTCAGCTCACGCGCCCGGCGACCGAGCAACGCAAGGTCACGAGCGCCGATGCGCCACCGCGGACCAGTCAGCAAGCGCAGCAGCGCGGCGTTGGCGGTGAGTGAGTGCACCACCTCGAGGGTGGCGACCACATCGGCGACCTCAGGCTGACTGAGGAGACCGGACAGGCCGACGACCTCGACGGGAACTCCCCGTCGCCGCAGTGCAGCCGCCAGGGCAGCTACTTCGGCGCCCGTGCGTACCAGCACCGCGATGTCGGACCACCGTGCCGGCGGGCGGTGCGGCGCCAGCGCCTCCGCCTCGGCCCGGGCGTCGAGCACCCGGTCGGCCACCAGCTCGACCTCGGCAGCGACATCGGGCAGCAGGGCCACCGACACCTCTCCACATCCAGCAGCTGGACTCGGCTCCAGCGGTTCGACCCCCCGATGCTGCTCGTACAGGCGACTTGCCAACGTGTTGGCGGCCGCCAGGACATCTGCGCCGCAGCGGCGGTTGATCGACAGGCTGTGCACAGGCGCCCGTCGACCGTCAGCCAGCGGGAAGTGGTCGGGGAACGCATCCAGGTTGTCGACCGACGCCCCCCGCCATCCGTAGATGGCCTGGCACGGATCACCGACCGCGGTCACGGGATGGCCGCGACCGGACGTGTGCTCGACACCGGAGAAGAGGCCTTGCAGCATGCGGCGCTGAGCCACCGAGGTGTCCTGGTACTCGTCGAGCAGTGTGACGGTGAAACGCTCGCGCAGAGCGGTGCCGACTGACGGACACTCCACCGCGAGGCGGGCTCCCCAGGCCATCGAGTCGGCGAAGTCGCAGACGCCGTCGGCGGCCTTGGCCTCGCGGTAGAGGTCGACAAGATCCAGCAGCTCGTCGCGCTTGGCTGCGGCCTCGAGCGCGGCACGGATACGTGGGTTCGACGGCACGGCCGCCAGCTCGCCGTGGAGCTGCCGGTGCCAGGACCTCACGTCCGGGGTCTGAACGAGGTGGTCGCTCAGCTGGCCGTCGAGCGCGATCACGTCCGCGATCACCGTGGGGAGATGGGTGCTCAGCGAAGCGATGGACGCCCGGGAGGACCCGACGACTCGGGCCGCCCGCTGGAATCGCGACGCGTCGGCCACCAGACGCAGGTCGGGCTCGACGCCCAACAGCAGACCGTGCTCGGCCACCAGCTGACCGGCGAAGGCGTGGTAGGTGCTCACCGTCGGCTCCCCGTCGCGCAGCAGATCGGTGCCTGCGACCTCTGAGAGCCGGGAAAGCGCCGCGCGCACCCGTGCCGCCAGCTCGGCGGCGATGTCGAGCCACCGTGCCGCCTGGCTGATCCCGTGCCCGGCCAGGCCGCAGGCGGGGGTCACGAGCGCTTGGGTCCGCAGCAGCGCAGGGTCGCAGCCGAGGCGGACCAGCTCGCACCACAGGGCGGTGAGCCGCCGCCACAGCCGGTCGGCATCGGTGCCGACGGGCTGGTCGGTGGGCACGGCGCCCCAGGCGATCCAGCCGCCCCGCTCCAGGTGGGTGCCGATGGCGCCGGCCTCGTCGAGCACCTCGTCCTCGGCGGGCAGGGCGAGCACGGTGGGGCCCGCCTGCGACACGAGGCGCCAGTCGGTGGCACCGCAGCAGTGCACGCCGGTGGTGG
>CADCTF010000006.1 GCA_902805655.1 uncultured Acidimicrobiales bacterium | reverse complement strand
GAGGAGTGGACCGGGTCGCAGCGGGTGTTCCTCAACTGGGCGCACTGCTGGCGCGCGAAGTCGCGCAAGGAGCTGGCGCTGCAGCGGCTCGCCGTCGACCCGCACAGCCCGCCGGAGTTCCGGGCCAACATCGTGAGGAACCTCGACGAGTTCCACGAGGCCTTCGCGACCGACCCCGGTGACGGGCTCTGGCTGGACCCGGAGGACCGAGTCCGGATCTGGTGATCCGCAGCAGCGTCCGGACGGGCGATCCGGGATAGGGTGCGCGCCATGGGATGGGGACGCACCCTCGGGGCCCTGCCCGCCGCTGCGGTCGCCGGGCTCGCCGTGCGCGACCTGACGCAGCGCCAGCACGCGCTGCTGCGCAACTTCCCGGTGGTCGGGCACTTCCGCTACCTGCTCGAGGAGATCGGCCCCGAGCTCCGGCAGTACATCGTGGCGGGCAACAACGACGAGCGGCCGTTCAGCCGCGACCAGCGCCGGTGGATCTACGCCTCGTCGAAGCTGGACAACAACTACTTCGGCTTCGGCACCGACAACGACGTGGAGCACACCGAGGGCTACACGATCATCAAGCACCGGACCTTCTCCGACGTGGTCCCCTCCACCGTGCGCGCCCACCACGGCGCCGAGCAGCACCTCCCCGCCGTCAAGGTGATGGGAGCGGCACGCAGCCGGCGCCACGCCTTCCGCCCCGGCTCGATCGTGAACATCTCCGCGATGAGCTTCGGCTCGCTGTCAGGCTCGGCGGTCACCGCGCTGAACAAGGGCGCGGCGATGGCCGGGTGCCTGCAGAACACCGGCGAGGGCGGCCTGTCGCCGTACCACCGCAACGGCGGCGACCTGGTCCTGCAGATCGGCACCGGCTACTTCGGGTGCCGCGACGAGCAGGGTCGCTTCGACGTCCACCGGCTCAAGGACCTGGTCGCAGGCGCACCCGTCCGGGCGATCGAGGTCAAGCTGAGCCAGGGCGCCAAGCCGGGACTGGGCGGGCTGCTGCCGGCCGCCAAGGTCACCGAGGAGATCGCCGCGATCCGAGGCATCCCCGAGGGCGTCGACTGCATCAGTCCGTCGCGCCACGCCGAGTTCCACGACGTCGACAGCATGCTCGACTGGATCGAGCTGATCGCCGACGAGACCGGGCTCCCGGTGGGGATCAAGTCCGCGGTCGGGGACATGGCGTTCTGGGAGGCGCTGGTCGAGGCGATGGCGTCCACGGGACGCGGGGTGGACTTCATCAACATCGACGGCGGAGAGGGCGGCACCGGAGCGGCACCGCTGATCTTCGCCGACTCGGTGTCGCTGCCGTTCCGGATGGGGTTCCCGCGGGTCTACAGCCTGTTCGCGCGCGCCGGGCTGGCCGACGACGTGGTCTTCGTCGGCGCCGGCAAGCTGGGCCTGCCCGAGAACGCGATCGTGGCGCTCGCCCTGGGCTGCGACCTGGTCAACGTCGGCCGTGAGGCGATGCTGGCGATCGGGTGCATCCAGGCGCAGAAGTGCCACACCGACACCTGCCCGACGGGGGTCGCGACGCAGAACCCCTGGCTCGAGCACGGGCTGGACCCGGAGCTGAAGTCGGTCCGCGCCGCCAACTACATCCGGACCCTCCGCCGGGACCTCCTCAAGGTGGCCGAGGCCTGCGGCGCACCGCACCCCGGGCTGGTGGACGCCGACGACATCGAGATCCTGTTCGCCCAGCGCGACGCCATCCCGCTGCGCGAGCTCGCGGGCTACGAGCCGGGCTGGGGCTCGGTCGGGGAGCCGTTGCGCACCGCGGCCGCGCGGCTCATGCAGGACGAGCCCCAGGGCGGCTCGGCACCGGCGTCCTCGACGGCCCAGCACTGACGGCCCAGCACTGACGGCCCAGCACTGACGGCCCAGCACTAGCGGCCCGGGGTGGGTCCACCTCCGGGCGGCGTCGTGCGCTCGACCGAGGCCACCACCTCCGCAGGCAGCCACTCCTCGACAGTCCCCCACCGCTGCGGCCGCAGCTCGGCGGCGTACGCCACCCGGC
>CADCTF010000005.1 GCA_902805655.1 uncultured Acidimicrobiales bacterium | reverse complement strand
CGCTGACCACCCCCTGGTCGCGCACAAGCTCACCGCGTTGCGTGATGTCGACACCGACAGCCCGACGTTCCGCCGGTTGGTCGAAGAGCTGGTGACGCTGCTGGGGTACGAGGCCACTCGCGGCGTGCGGGTCGAGCCGACGCTGGTGACGACCCCGGTGGCACAGGCGTCCGGTGTGCGCCTGGCGCATCCTCGCCCGCTGGTGGTCCCCATTCTGCGAGCCGGTCTGGGCATGCTGGAGGGCATGCAGCGGCTGCTGCCCACGGCCGAGGTCGGGTTCCTCGGCATGATCCGTGACGAGCAGACGCTGCTCGCCTCCACGTACGCCGAACGGCTGCCCACGGACCTGTCCGGGCGGGAGTGCTTCGTCCTCGACCCGATGCTCGCCACCGGCGGCACTCTCGCAGCGGCGCTGGACTTCCTGGTACGCCGGGGAGCTTCGTCGCTCACCGCGGTGACGCTTCTCGCCGCCCCCGAGGGAGTCGAACGGCTGCGCCAGGAGACCGAGCACATCGACGTACCGCTCATGCTCGTCACGGCCGGCCTGGACGAACGCCTCGACGAGCGCGGCTACATCGTGCCCGGCCTGGGGGACGCCGGCGACCGGCTCTACGGGATCGCCGGATAGGGCTCGCTCACAGCGCCTTGACCGCGTTGAGCAGCTTGCTCATCGTCTCCTTGGCGTCACCGAAGAGCAGGGTGGTCTTGGGGTCGAACAACAGCTCGTTGTCGATACCGGCGAACCCGGGACGCATGGAGCGCTTCATGAACACGATCTGGCGCGCCTCGTCGGCGTTCAGGATCGGCATGCCGTAGATGGGCGCTCCGGGGGTGGTCTTGGCGGCCGGGTTGACGACATCGTTGGCGCCCACGATCAGCACGACGTCGGTCTGCTTGAACTCGCCGTTGACGTCGTCCATCTCCTTCAGCTGCTCGTACGGCACCTGCGCCTCGGCCAGCAGCACGTTCATGTGCCCAGGCATGCGGCCGGCGACGGGGTGGATGGCGTAGTCGACGGCGATGCCCCGCTCACCGAGCACGTCGACCAGCTCGCGCAGGGAGTGCTGGGCCTGGGCCACCGCCAGGCCGTAGCCGGGGACGATCAGCACGCGTTCGGCGTAGCCCAGCAGGATCGCCACGTCCTCGGGACCGGCGGAGCGGACCGGCCGGTCCGACGCGGTGCCGGCTCCCAGGGTGGAGCCGCCCTTGAGGGCCCCGAACAGGGTGTTGGCCACCGAGCGGCCCATCGCCTTGGCCATCAGCAACGTCAGCAGCGTGCCGGAGGCACCCACCAGCGTGCCGGCTACCAGCAGCAGCGTGTTGCCGAGCACGTAGCCACCCGCTGCGACGGTCAGGCCGGTGAACGCGTTGAGCAGAGAGATCACGATGGGTACGTCGGCGCCACCGACCGGCAGCACGAGCAGCACACCGACGAGCAGGCCGAGCACGGCAAGGCCGATCCCGAGCCACGAGCTCGGCTCCAGCACGACCAGCACCGAGAGGGCGACCGAGGCCAGCAACGCCGCCCCGAACAGCACCGGCAGCCCCGGGAACGTGACGGGGCGGGTGGTCATCAGCTCCTGCAGCTTGGCGAAGGTCACCAGCGAACCGGAGAAGCTGACCGAGCCCACCACGACCGTGAAGGCGGTGGCGGCCAGGTCGAATGCCTCGACGTCGCTCCCGGCGATCTCGTGCAGCTCAAGCAGGGCGACCAGCGCCGCCGCACCGCCACCGACACCGTTGAACAGCGCCACCAGCTGCGGCATCTGCGTCATCTGCACGCGCTGCGCTCCGAGCACGCCGCCGAGTGACCCCAGCGCGATGGCCGCCAAAATCAGCGGGATGTGCTCCAGATCGGTCTGGAAGAACACCACCACGGTGGCGAGCAGGGCACCGGCAGCGCCGATCAGGTTGCCCTGGCGTGCCGTACGGGGCGACGACAGGCCGCGCAGGGCGAGGATGAAGCAGACGGCCGCGACGAGATAGGCAACTTGCACCCAGGTGGGAGTCACACGCGCCCGCCCTTGGTGGGGGTGGCGGGCAGACCCTGCTGGTCTGCAGGAGCAGT
>CADCTF010000004.1 GCA_902805655.1 uncultured Acidimicrobiales bacterium | reverse complement strand
CCTTCATCGACGGTGACCAGGAGATCCGCGCCACGCTCGACGGCGACGGCCGCAAGGTGCTCGCCCACTGGGTCGACGGCGAGCAGGAGGGGCTGATCGCCTCGACGCAGGAGCAGGTCGAGGCCGGGGACATCGAGAACTACAACTCCGAGAACCCCCAGCCCAGTCTGCTCGGCCAGATCCTCGCCACGTTCCTGCCCTTCGTGCTGATCATCCTGCTGTTCCTCTTCCTGATGAACCAGGTGCAGGGCGGCGGTGGACGGGTCATGCAGTTCGCGAAGTCCAAGGCCAAGCTCATCAGCAAGGACATGCCGAAGACGACCTTCGCGGACGTCGCCGGGGTCCAGGAGGCGATCGAGGAGCTCGGCGAGATCAAGGAGTTCCTCCAGGAGCCCGCGAAGTTCCAGGCCGTCGGGGCCAAGATCCCCAAGGGCGTGCTCCTCTACGGTCCGCCCGGCACCGGCAAGACGCTGCTGGCGCGCGCCGTCGCCGGTGAGGCCGGCGTGCCGTTCTACTCGATCTCCGGATCGGACTTCGTGGAGATGTTCGTCGGTGTCGGCGCCTCTCGGGTGCGCGACCTGTTCGAGCAGGCGAAGGAGAACGCGCCGGCGATCGTCTTCATCGACGAGATCGACGCCGTCGGCCGCCACCGCGGCGCCGGCATGGGCGGCGGCCACGACGAGCGGGAGCAGACCCTCAACCAGCTGCTGGTGGAGATGGACGGCTTCGACGTGCGGGGCGGGGTCATCCTCATCGCCGCGACCAACCGGCCCGACATCCTCGACCCGGCCCTGCTGCGGCCGGGCCGCTTCGACCGGCAGATCCAGGTCGACGCCCCCGACCTGGCCGGCCGCCACAAGATCCTGCAGGTGCACGCGCGCGGCAAGCCGATGGGGCCGAGCATCGACCTGCTGTCGGTGGCCCGTCGGACGCCCGGCTTCACGGGTGCGGACCTGGCGAACGTGCTCAACGAGGCGGCGCTGCTCACCGCCCGGCAGAACCACAAGCTCATCGACAACGCGATGCTCGACGAGGCGATCGACCGGGTCATCGCCGGCCCCCAGCGCCGCTCCCGCCTGATGAGCGAGAAGGAGAAGCTCATCACCGCCTACCACGAGGGCGGCCACGCGCTGGTGGCGGCGGCGCTGCCCGGCACCGACCCGGTGCACAAGGTGACGATCCTGCCGCGGGGACGGGCGCTGGGCTACACGATGGTGCTGCCCGACGAGGACAAGTACTCCCAGACGCGCTCGGAGATGCTCGACAAGCTCGCCTACATGCTGGGCGGCCGGGCGGCGGAGGAGATGGTCTTCCACGACCCGACCACCGGCGCCGGCAACGACATCGACAAGGCCACCTCGCTGGCGCGGGCGATGGTCACCCAGTACGGGATGACCGAGCGGCTCGGCGCGATCAAGCTCGGCGAGGCCAACTCCGAGCCGTTCCTCGGCCGGGACCTCGGGCACACCCGGGACTACTCCGAGGACGTCGCCGCGGTCGTCGACGAGGAGACCAAGAAGCTGCTCACCAACGCCCACCAGGAGGCCTTTGACATCCTGGTGGAGAACCGCGACGTGCTCGACGAGCTGGTGCGGTCGCTGCTCGAGAAGGAGACGCTCGACAAGGAGCAGGTCGCGCAGGTCTTCACCCCGCTGCGCCGCCGGCCTGTGCGCCCGGCGTGGACGGGGTCGCCGTCGCGCGAGCCGTCGCCGATCCCGCCGGTCGAGGTGCCTGCCGCGGCCCGCAACGGAACGGTGCCGGAGTCCCACGGCACCACGATCATCACGCCTCCCTCCTCGGGAGGCGACATCCACGGCACGCCGCCACTGGGCCGGGACACGTGATTGACCCGGTCGGCGCACCGTCGTACGACCGGGTGCCGCCGTTCGACCATGCACGCGCGAGAGCGGCCGTGCGCGAGCTGCTGGTGGCGATGGGGGAGGACCCCGAGGGCGACGGGCTGCGTGACACCCCCGAACGGGTGGCCCGCTCCTTCGAGGAGCTGGTCCTCGGCATGCGCTCGCGCGCGGAGGACGTGCTGACGACGACCTTCGAGCTCGGGCACCAGGAGATGGTGCTGGTCCGCGAC
>CADCTF010000003.1 GCA_902805655.1 uncultured Acidimicrobiales bacterium | reverse complement strand
GCAGGCGTCGCCCGCCTGGTGCTGGGCGTCGACGACTTCTCTCGCTACTAGCTGGCCGAGGACCTGACCGAGCACCATCACCACCTGGTCTGCACGAGCTGCGGTGCGGTCACCGACGTGCAGCTCTCGACCAAGCTCGAGCGCTCGATGGAGAAGGCCATCCAGGAGATCGCATCGGACACCGGCTTCCGGCCGGCGGGTCACCGCCTCGACCTGGTGGGCCTCTGCGCGACGTGCGACTGAGTCCCGTTTGGTGACTCGCGCCAAGCCAGGGATATCGTCGGAACCGGTGACAAACGCCCAGGTGATCTTCGCCATCGCCCTCGGCAGCATCACGCTGCTCATCACGTTCTTCGCCCTCTACGTCGCATCGTCGACGCTGTGGGGCAACCGGTGGATCCGGAGGGGCAGGTGAGCAGCACCGTCTACAAGGGCAAGAGTGGCCAGTGGGCGTTCATCGGCCACCGCGTCACCGGGTTCATGGTCTTCTTCTTCCTGTTGCTGCACGTGGTCGACGTGTCACTCATCAACATCGACCCCGAGCTCTACAACGAGGTCCACCACCTCTACGGCAACGTGGTGCTGCGACTGTTCGAGGTGGGCCTGCTCGGTGGGCTGCTCTTCCACTCGTTCAACGGGCTGCGCATCGTGATGGTCGACTTCTTCCCTGGCGCCATCCGGAACGAGAAGTCGATGTTCACCGCCGTGCTGGCCCTCACCGGCATCCTCACCATCGTCGGGGGCTACGTCATCATGAAGCCCTTCATCGACGGGCGGATCCTGTCGTGAGCCGCCGCCTCGAGGAGCGCCCGGTCGCCTCCGCGAACCGTCCCAAGCTCGAGCGCCGTCCGCGCCAGAACTTCGAGACGTGGTCGTGGTACTTCATGCGCATCTCCGGGCTGGTGCTGATCTTCCTGGCCCTCGCCCACTTCACGATCACCCACATCGTCTACGACGTCGTCGAGACCGACGCCGAGTTCGTCGCTGAGCGGTGGGCCAACCCGCTGTGGCGCGCGTACGACTGGACGCTCCTGGCCCTGGGCCTCCTGCACGGCCTCAACGGGCTGCGTTGGATCCTGGACGACTACATCCGGGCGCCGGCCAAGCGGGTGACGGCCAAGGCCGCGCTGTACTCGGTCACCGGGTTCCTCTTCTTCTACGGAACCCTGACCATCATCACCTACGGCGGCTAGGTCTCCTCAGCTACCGACCGCCGCAGAGCGGCGTGGAGCGAGTCCGGCGTGAGGACGCCGACGTAGCGATCGCCGTCGAGCACCGCCACCCACCCGGCGTCGTGCTTCAGCATCTCCCCGAAGGCCTGCTTCAACGTGGCGTCGACCGGCACCCACGCCTCCATGCGCCGGGCGTGGCTTCGCACTGCGCCGTCGCCCTGCGCCGCAGCCGCTCCGAGATAGCCGTGCAGCCGCTCGTCAGCATCGAGCACCAGCGCCCAGTCGGCGCCTTCGCTCTGCATGCGGCCGCGCGCGACATGCAGCGAGTCGTCGAGGTTGACCACCGGTGGTCGGTCGAGGTCGCCCACCGAGATCGTGGTCACGCTCAACCGCTTGAGGCCGCGATCGGACCCGACGAAGTCCGCCACGAAAGGTGATGCGGGCCGGCCGAGGATCGCCGCCGGCGTGTCGTACTGGGCCAGCACCCCGCCCTCTTTCAGGATGGCGATGCGATCACCCATCCGCACCGCCTCCTCGATGTCGTGGGTGACGAAGACGATGGTCTTGCGGACCTCTCGCTGCAGTCGCAGGAACTCCTCCTGCAACCGTTCGCGGGTGATGGGGTCGATGGCGCCGAACGGCTCGTCCATGAGCAGCACGGGCGGGTCGGCCCCGAGTGCCCGGGCCACGCCGACCCGCTGACGCTGGCCTCCGGAGAGCTGGTGCGGGTACCGACGGGCGTAGGTGTCCGGGGCCAGGCCCACCAGCTCCAGGAGCTCGTCGACCCTCGCCTTCACCTTCTGCTTGTCCCACCCCAGCAGCTTCGGCACGGTGGCCACGTTGTCGGCGATGGTCTGGTGGGGGAACAGGCCGACCTGTTGGATCACGTAGCCGATGCGCCGCCGGAGCTCGACCGGGTCACCGTGGGTCACGTCCCGGCCGTCGAGCACGATGCGCCCCTCGGTCGGCTCGACCAAGCGGTTGACCATCTTCATGGTCGTCGTCTTGCCGCAGCCGGACGGGCCGACGAGCACGCACAGCTCGCCTTCCGCCACCTCCAGGTCGAGGTGGTCCACCGCCACCTGGCCGTTCGGGAAGACCTTGGTGAGGCCTTCGAGCCGGATCATGCCGAGCCGACGCTAGCGTGAGCCCGTGCTATCCGTGCTCGCCCAGGTGGCGGCGGACCCGTGGGTGCGGTGGTCGTGGGTGCGCGATCACACCGACGACATCGGCGACAGCCTGCAGGAGCACCTCGTGCTCACCGGCCTCACCCTCGCCATCGGCATGGTCATCGCCTTGCCGCTCGGCGTGGCCTGCCATCGGTGGAAGCGCCTCTACCCCGCTGTGCTGGGGGTGGCCGGTGTCCTCTACACCGTGCCGTCGCTCGCCCTCTTCGCGTTCCTGCTTCCCTTCACCGGGCTGTCGCGTACGACGGCCCTCATCCCCCTGGTGCTCTACACCCTGCTCATCCTCGTGAGGAACGTCGTCGCCGGTCTGGAGTCGGTGCCCGCCGATGTCCGGGAGGCGGCCGAGGGCATGGGCCTCTCGCCGGCGCGTCGGCTCATGCGCATCGAGCTGCCGCTGGCCGTGCCCGCCATCGTCGCCGGGATCCGCATCACCACCGTGACCACAATCGGCCTGGTCACCATCACTGCGCTCATCGGCCAGGGCGGGCTGGGCTCGCTCGTGTACGACGGCCTCCTGCGTGACTTCCGCACGCCTCTCGTCGTCGGCACCGCCCTCACCGTCGTGCTGGCCACGTTGGCCGATCTCGGGCTGGCGGGCGTGCAGCGCGTGCTGACGCCATGGGCCAGAGGTCGCTGAGTGGACTTCATTCGCGACGTCGTCACCTGGTTCGGCGACGCCAGCCACTGGTGGGGACCCGACGGTGTGCTGCAACGCCTGCAGGACCACGTGGGCATGTCGGCGGTCGCCGTCGCGGTCGGCATGGTGCTGGCCCTGCCGGTGGCGCTCTGGATGGGTCACACCGGGCGCGGCGGCGGAGCCGTCATCGCCGTGTCCAACCTGGGCCGTGCGATTCCGTCGTTCGCCATCATCGTGCTGGCCGCCCAGGCCTTCGGCATCGGAGCCAAGCCGGCGTTCATCGCCCTGGTGGCCCTGGCCGTGCCACCCATGGTGACCAACACCTACACGGCCGTGCGGGGCGTCGACGGCGACGTCCGGGAGTCGGCGGTGGGCATGGGGCTCACCGGTGGCCAGGTGCTCTGGAAGGTGGAGGTGCCGATGGGCCTGCCGCTGATCATGGCGGGCGTGCGCACGTCCGCCGTGCAGGTGGTGGCCACCGCGACGCTGGCTGCGTTGGTGGGGTGGGGTGGCCTGGGCCGGTACATCATCGACGGTCTGGCCACTCGCGACTTCGTCGAGGTCTTTGCCGGCGCCAGCATGGTCGCCCTGCTCTCCCTGGTAACCGAACTCGGCCTGGGCCTGCTACAACGGGTCGTCGTCCCCAAGGGCCTCCACGGTGATGCCCTCGCGGACGTTGACCACGATCTCGCCGCTCTTCCAGGCGTCGCTCCGGCGGCATCCGGACGAACGGCATGACAGATCTTCGAGAGCGGTCGGCCTCGGCCGGAGCTCGTACAGAGAGGAAGCCCATGCGGAGAACCCGTAGCGGGGCGGTCGGAGCGTTCGCCCTGACCTTCATGTTGCTGCTCGGCGCCTGCGGAGGCTCCGACGATGACGGCGTCACCGCCGGCCAGTCCGAGTCCAAGGGCACGTGTGCCGGCTTCAAGGGCACCGAAGAGCTCACGGTGGGAGGCACCAACTTCTCCGAGCAGGAGATCGTCGCCGAGCTCTATGCCCAGTGCCTGCAGGCTGCGGGCTACAAGGTCGATACCAAGCTCAAGCTCGGGGCCCGTGAGGTGGTGCAGCCCGCGCTCGAGCGAGGCGACATCGACATCCTGCCCGAGTACGTGGGCACCCTCCTCACCTACCTGAACGGTTCGCCCACCACCGACCTGCCCAAGACGCTGTCCGATCTGAAGGCCTCCTTGGCGCCCAAGCGGCTCGTGGTCCTCACCCCGGCCCCGGCCGAGGACAAGAACGGCTTCGCGGTGACCAAGGCCACGGCCGACCGGCTCAAGCTCAAGAAGCTGTCCGACCTCCAGCCCCACGCCAAGGACCTGGTCTTCGGCGGTGGCCCCGAGTGCCCCGAGCGTCCGCTCTGCCTGCAGGGCCTCGAGAAGACCTATGACCTGAAGTTCAAGGAGGTGAAGCGGCTCGACAGCGGTGGTCCGCTCACCAAGGACGCCCTGCAGAAGGGTGACATCCAGGTCGGTCTCATCTTCACCTCCGACGGTGCCGTGCCGGCTCGCAACTTCCTCGTGCTGGAGGACGACAAGAAGCTGCAGCCGGTCGACAACGTGGTGCCGATCGTGCGCCAGGACGTGCTCAAGGGCGACGTGGAGCCGCTGCTCAACAGCATCTCGGCCAAGCTGACCACCGAGGGCCTGTCCGAGCTCAACAAGCGGGTCGACGTCGACAAGGCGGATCCCGACGACGTGGCGAGGGACTGGCTGAAGGCCAACGGCTTCACCTAGGTCGCCTGCGCCGGCCAGCGCTCTCTCTAGGAGACCTGGCCGGCGTAGCGGTCCCACGGCCACGGGTTGCCCGAGCCGTACCGGCTGAGCGCCGGGCCGGTGGGGGGCGGCACGGCGTAGAGCAACGGCGTCGCCGTGTGCAGGATTCGCTGCGGGAACAGCCGGGCGAAGGGGTCGTCGGCCAGGGCCTGCGGGTCGCGAGCTGCGCTCACCGCTCCGCCGAGCAGGTGCCAGTCCACCAGCAGGGTGGACCGTGCTCCCGGCCACGGCTCGGCCAGGCACCGCCGGAGAGCAGCTGCGGCACCTCCGTCGTCGAAGGCCCGTGGTGGGCCGCCCAGGCAGAGGGACAGCCACGGGAGCGCCTCCCCGGAGCTCGGAGACGCGGCCCGACCGTCCATGCGCAGCGCGGTGTCGGGATGAGCGTCACTCGACCGCTCCCACACCCCGAGCCAGCCCGCGTGGCGGCCGCCCTCCTCGATCGGCGACATCGTCCGAGCGCCCGCCGGCTCCTCCGTCACCAGCGCGAGCCAGCACCAGGCGTCGTTCACGCTCGGGGTACCTCCCAGTCATCGCGTATCGACCGGGTCACGCGACGGAAGGCCATGCGGAGCTCTTCGGCGCTCGGTCGGCCCCAGAACCAGTAGCCGTTCCACGACTCGTCGATCTCCAGGCCGGGGCGCAGCACGAAGGCGGTCGGCACGTAGGGGTTGTACAGCGTGTCCGTCGTCTCGCGGAGCTCGAGCGCGTCCAGGTAGACACGGTCGGGGTCGCAGAGGAACGTCCAGCGAGCGCCGAGCCCGGCCCGGAAGGCTGCCGTCACCGGTGAGGGATCGACGCTGACCGAGACGAACCGGGTGTAGGCCACCTCCGCCTCGTCCTGTAGGCGGACCAGCCCTCGCAGGAACGTCTGCTCCTTCGGGCACCACCACCCCCGGTAGAAGTGCAGGAGCGTCGGGTCGCCCCCCACCAGGTCGGAGAGGCGCCGCGTGCTCCCGCCGTGGTCGACCAGCTCGAGGTCCGGGAACCGGTGTCCGGCAGAGAGCGGTGGAGCCATGGGTCGCAGTCTTCCCCTCCCGCCCCGCTACCACCTGTGGCATCCGCCGGCCACGACTCGGGTAGGGGAGGCGGATGGCCCAAGACATCCACACCGGCGACCCGCAACCCGTTCCGCTGAACGTCTACGAGACCACCGACGCCGTGGTCGTCGTGGCTCCGCTGCCCGGCGTCATGGCCGAGGACGTCGACGTTCGGGTGACCGAAGGCCGTCTCGAGATCAGCGCCCGCATGCGGACGCCTGCGCCGAAGGACTACATCATCCACGAGTGGCACTACGGCCCGTGGGAGCGCTCGATCGACCTCCCCCACGGCTTCGGGGGCGAGGCCAGGGCCAGCTTCGGCAACGGCCAGCTGGCCATCAGCGTCCGCCGAGGTGAAGGCGGCGGGCGTGGCGACGTGACGGTGGCATCCGCCGGCCCGGGCCTGTAGCGCAGGCCGTCAGCCGGAGCCCGCGGCCCGCAGCAGCAGCTCGTCGTACACGGCCTCGTCGTCGCGGTCGACGATCAACGTGCCCTTGCCGGGCTTGCCGTCCCAGTGCGACTCGATGCCGGGATTGAACGCGTCGGTGCCGTCGGCGAAGAAGATGTGGGGGCTGCCCCGCACAACGTCGCCTGCGGACTCGTAGTCGCGCATCACCGACGAACGAGCGACACCCTCGTCGAGGTCCTTCCTCAGTCGATCGACATCCACCTGCGGCACCGACTTGGCCACCTGGAGGATCACGTGGCGGAGCGAGATGCACCGGCTGGCCCCGAAGAACGCCTCCCGTAGCGCCAGGTCGAGCGCCTCAGCCGCCTGGTGACCCTGGGCCTTGGCGGCCTGCACCGCTTCGAGGGCGGGGAGCATCGTGACCGGCCACGTCCACGGCTCACCGCGCCACAGCTGCCAGCCCGCAGTGGGCTGCACGTCGCGCAGTGCCTCGATCTCCACCTCGAGGAACGGCTTCGAGGTGCCGGCCCGGTTCACCACCTCGAGCGGGAACGCACGGTGGTCGAGCGCAACCCTGTCGACCAGCCCGAGAGCCTTGCGGTGGTCGTGCAAGCGGTGCACCGCGATGTGGGCCCAGGGGCAAGCGATGTCGGAGAAGACGGCGAGGGTGCCTGGCTCGACCTCCGGCGTCATCCTGGCGGAGCGATGGTGTCGTCCACCACCTCGTCCCCGACCTCGCCGCGATCGATGAAGCGGGGCTCGTCGCCCCTGCCTTCATCCTGAGCGAGCTCCGCTCGCTGCTGGTCGATGTCTTCCTGCAGCGCGTCGAGACGGTTGTCGTCGGCGTTGGTCGGGTCGGTCATCGGTTCTCCTCAGTGTCCCAGCGGGGTCATCTTGACGGCCCGGCCGACGAGGCTCAGACCGATGCGGACGGCTCGGTCGGCCACGGTGAGCGGCAGGGCCAGCAACGTGTTGAACGGGGGCGTGTCCGGCGAACGGGGGTGGGGACGGGTCGGGGCCGCGGACTTCAGTGCCTCCATCGCCTCCCCGAGATCGTTGAGCTCCTCGACGGTGAACGCGGCGCGCACCTTGGGAAAGAGATCTTCCTCCTCCTCGCCGACGTGGTGGCGCACCGACTCGATGAGCACGGTCATCTTGGCGTCGAAGCGCTCGGCCGACGGAGGCATGCCTTCGAGCTCGGACAACGTCCACTTGACGATGTGGTGCTCTTCCAGACCCTCCAGCACGTCGAAGTCGTCGTCCAGCCTCTCGCGCACCGCCGGATAGAAGAGCTGCTCTTCGATCTGGGCGTGCACGGAGAGCTGCTCGACGACGAGGTCACGCACGCGTGCCTTCTCGTCGTCGTTTGCGTCGGAGCGGAGAGCCTCGAAGCGCGAGAAGAGGTGATCCACGTTGCCGTGGTCCTGCTTCAGCAGGCTGAGGGCGTTCATGGGCGCCATCCTTCCCCTGGTCCGGCCGGCGGTAACGGCTCAGGCGGGGCTGGCGGCGCCGACCGAGGCGGCGCGCTGGAACACGACGTCCCAGTCGGTGGTGCTCAGGCCGATGGCTTCCAGGCGCCGATGCGCCTCTGCAAGGTGCTCCATCGCCTCCGGGCGCTCGGCCGCCTCCAGGAGCCGGGCGTGGGCCAGGCGGGTGAGTGCCTGGCTGAGTCGGTCCTCCGTGGCGTCCGCGACCTCGACAGCCTCGGCCAGATGTCGCGCCGCTTCTTCCCGCTCCCCGAGCTGCAGGGCCGCGAACCCGTGGGCGTAGCGGACGAAGTTGGCATCCAGATACGTGCCGTCGCCCATGGCGTGGGCGGCATTGGCCGCCGCGCGCGCCCCGTCGGCATCCCCGGCGACCACCTTGGCGAAGGCGAGCGCCGCGCCGACCGCGGCGCGCGCCCCGGCGTTGCGCGCCACCTCGGCGGCGGCGGTCAGCCGGGCAACGGCTGCGTCCACCCGACCGACTTGCAGGAGCGCCAGACCGATGTGCACCTGACGTTCGACCCGTGAGGCGCCGGCTTCCTCGAAGCTCCCGTCCACCGCGGCCAGGGCCTGCTCCCCATCGGCGATCTCGATGGAGGTCGCCAAGCTGCCCGGGTCCGGCACCGGTGCTTCGTCGCCCGCCTCACCCATCCGTCGCGTGCTGTCCAGCATCTCCATGGCGGCCTGCACCCGGCCGGCGGAGATGAGGCTGCGTATGAGCAGGGACACGGCGCGCAGCTGGCCGGCGCGGTCACCGATCTGCAGGAAGTGCTGCCGGGCCTCGCTGGCCAGCTCGACCGCGTCTTCCTGGTTGCCACGCCAGAGCCGAGTGCTGGCGCGCAGCATCGTCATCATGCCGGCAGCCCACGGGTCTCCGGTGTGATCGACGTCGGGCATCTGCGCCGCGAGCGCTTCGGCGTCGTCGATCCGCCCCTGCTGCAGCCGCACCCAGGCCAGCAGGCCGTAGGCCCACCCGAGGCCGCTCCAGTCGCCGACCTCCTCGAAGAGGCGGATCGACTGCTGCAGCTGCGACTCGGCGTCCGCGGCGATGCCTCGGTTGAACGAGATCCAGGCCAGGTTCTGATGGGCCCATGCCGCCCCGCGACGGTCGTCGAGGTCGCGGAAGCGGAGCAGCGCGCTGCGGATGAACATCTCCGCGGAGTCGTGGCGGCCGGCGAACAGGTCGGTCATGCCCCGGAGCCGCAGCGCACCGGCTTCACCGGCCACGTCACCCACCGCCTGCCAGAGCTCGATGGCCTGGTCGAGCGTGGCGGCGGAGCGGGTCAGGTCGTTCTCGTTCTGCTCGACCTGACCGAGCACCGTGAGGGCCTCGGCTCGACTGTGGTCGTCACCGTCCTCGGCCGCGCCACGGAGGACGACGTCGAGATCCGGACGGGCTGCGCCGGCTCGCCGCATGGTGGTCAGCGCCTCGGCCCGCAACAGGCGCATCTGGCGGCGTTCACGGGTGCGATCCATGGGGAGCAGCTCGAGCGCTCGCGATGCCAGCTGGATCACGAGGCTGGGGGTCTTGCGGCGAGCCGCTTGATCGGCCGCCTGCTGCAACCAGCTGATCGCCTCCTCGATGATTCCCGGCGACACGCCGGGCACCGGGCCGAGCTCGTGCACCACCTCGGCCGCCACCCCCATGTGGTGCGCCACCTGCTCGAGGTTGTCGGCCTGAGCGCCGGCCGCCTCGGAGGCGAGCCACGAGCCCAGCGCCGCGTGTCGTCGGGCCCGTTCGGCCTTGCTGAGCGTCTCGTAGGCCACCTCTCGCACGAGGTCGGAGCGGAACATCCACTGCCGTCCGTCGACGGCCAGCAGGTCCTGGGTGACGAGGTGATCGACCAGCTCCATCACCGAAGGGCCCTCCTCCCCGTGCGAGTCGGCCAGGATCCCGAGCGCCGTCACCGAGCCGAGGCGGCCCACCACTGCCGCGTCGTTCACCAGGCTGCGCTCGGCGGGAGGAAGAGCATCCAGGCGCGTGGCCACGAGGCTGCGCAACGTCGCCGGCAGCTCGCTGATCGGCGCGTTGCCGCCCATGAGCCCGGCCAGCTCCTCGAGAAAGAACGGGTTGCCCCCGCTGCGCTCGTAGAGCAGGTCCACCAGCGCGGGCGACGGGTGGGCCTTCATGAGGACGGTGGCCAGCTCGGCGACGGCCTCGCGGCTCAGGGCCTCCAGGTGCAGCAGCACCACACCGTGGCGGCCGGCCTTCGGCGTCCAGCGCTCGTCGAGCTCCGACCGGGCGGTGGCCAGCACCAGGATGGGCAGCGACCGGAGCTCGTCCGGGACACGATCGAGCAGGTCGAGCACGAGCTCGTCGGCCCAGTGCAGCTCGGAGATGGCGAGCACGACCGGGCGTCGTTTGGCGACCGTTGCGAGGAGGCCGATCGCCGATCGCTCGGCGTGCTCCCGGGCACGAGCGGCGTCGAGGTCGCTCAGCGATGACTGCATGCCGAGCAGGTACAAGAGACCGGCCACGATGCGGCTGATCTCGGGGCTGTCCGCCGGCTGGTCGAGCGCCGCCGAGACCTTCGTGCGCATGGTCTGCTCGACCTGCTCGAACGGAGCCCCGTGCTCGATCCCCAGGGCTTGGCGCACGGCCACGGCGATGGGGAACCACACGTTGGCCTCGCCGTACGGAACGCAGCGCCCCTCGAGCACCAACGCGTTGTGATCCGTGGCGGCGATGCGCAGCACCTCGTCGGCCAGCCGGGTCTTGCCGATGCCGGCCTCGCCCGAGATCACCACCACCTGGGGCCGGCTGCGATCCAGGGCCATCGCCGCGGTGAGCGAGAGCATGGCCAGCTCGGAGTCGCGGCCGACGAGGGGCGTGCGACGCCGGCGTGGCCGATGACCCGGGGGGCCGATGGCCTCGAGCGCGGCGTACGCGTCGACGAGCTCACCTCGACCGCGCGCCCGGATGGGGCCGAGCGTGTCGTAGCGGATCACCTCGCGCGTCTCCGCATGCGTCGCCGGACCCACGAGCACCTGGCCGGGACGAGCGGCGTCCTGCAGGCGGCTGGCCACGTTCACGGTGTCGCCCATGGCGGTGTAGTCACCGCCGGCCCGCAGTGCGCCGACGAGCACCTCGCCGGAGTTCACCCCGATCCGCATCTGCAGGTCGAGGTCGACCTCGGCGGCGAAGTCCGAGAGCGTGCGCTGCATCTGCATGGCCGCCCGCACGGCGCGCTCCGGGTCGTCCTCGTGAGCGATCGGCGCACCGAAGAGGGCGATGATGGCGTCACCCATGATCTTGTCGACCCGGCCTCCGTAGACCCGGAGGTCGGTCACCAGCCGCTCGAAGGCGTGGTCCACCAGGTTCTTGAGCTGCTCGGGGTCGGCCAGCTCGCTGAGCGCTGTGAACCCGACCAGGTCGGCGAACAGGACGGTGGCCACGCGGCGCTCGTCGGCCTTGGGGGTGAGCGCGTGCCCGCACGAGGGACAGAAGCGTGCACCCTCCGGGAGCTTCGCGCTGCAGGCCGGGCACGCCATCGACCAGCAGGTTAGGGCGCAACGGTGATCTCCCGGCGTGGACTTGACCGCGCCGTCGGAGCGGGACGAGGGTGCAGAGGTGACGACGACGCCATCCAAGGCCGTACCGCGGCCCACGCCTGAGACCCAACCGTTCTGGGACGGCTGTGCTGCCGGTGAGCTACGGCTCCAGCGGTGCTCGTCCTGCGACGCCCACTACTTCCCGCCCCGCCCGTTCTGCCCCACGTGTCTCTCCGACCAGGTCACGTGGGAGACGGCGAGCGGTCGCGGCACCCTGCACACCTACGTCATCAACCACCGGGCGGCGCCAGGGTTCGAGGCGCCCTACGCCATTGCGGTGGTGCAGCTCGACGAAGGCCCCCGCATGATGTCCAACATCGTGGGCATCGAGAACACCCCGGAGAACCTCGAGCTCGACATGGCACTCGAGGTCACCTTCGAGCCCCGTGGCGACATGATGCTGCCGGTCTTCCAGCCTGCGAGCACCGGAGGCGGACAATGAGCATCAGGGGCAGGATCGCCATCATCGGCGCCGCCGAGACCACCGAGCTCGGCCGCATCCCGCACCTCTCAGCCATCGGCCTCCACGCCGACGCGGCGCGCAACGCCATCGCCGACGCCGGCATCGCCAAGTCGGACATCGACGGCATCGCCTGTGCCGGGCAGAGCCCCGTGGCTGTCGCCCAGTACCTCGGCATCACCCCGAGCTACGTCGACGGCACCAGTGTCGGCGGCTGCTCGTTCATGCTGCACGTGCGTCACGCCGCCGCCGCGATCGATGCCGGCATGTGCGAGATGGTGCTCGTGACCCATGGCGAGTCGGGCAAGTCCCGCGTCGGGATGGCCGGCTTCGGTGGCGGCGGCGACGGGTCCCTGCAGGGCCAGTTCGAGGTGCCCTACGGCCCCACCGGCCCGCCCACCATGTTCCCCATCGGGGTCCTCCGCTACATGAAGGAGCTCGGCCTCACCCACGAGCAGCTCGCGTCGGTGGCGGTGGTGCAGCGTGAGTGGGCCGCCCAGAACCCCCGGGCGATGATGCGGGACCTCGTCACCGTCGACGACGTGCTGTCGTCCCGGATGGTCGCCTACCCGATGCACCTGCTGGAGTGCTGCCTCGTCACCGACGGCGGCGGTGCGGTCATCGTGACCTCGGCCGAGCGGGCCCGGGCGATGGATCTGCCCAACCCGCCCGTGTACCTCATGGGCACCGGCGAGTCGTCGGAGACGCCGATGGTGTCCCAGATGGAGGACTTCACCACCTCCAAGGCGTTCCGAGTCGCCGGCGCCAAGGCGTTCGCCGAGGCCGGCATCAGCCACGCGGACGTCGACCACCTGATGATCTACGACGCCTTCGCCCACCTGCCGATCTACGGCCTGGAGGATCTGGGCTTCGTCGGTCGCGGCGAGGCCGGGGCGTTCATCGCCGAGGGCAACACCAAGCCCGGCGGCTCGTTGCCGCTCAACACCAACGGCGGCGGCCTGTCGTACACCCACACCGGGATGTACGGCATGTTCGCCATCCAGGAGTCGGTGCGCCAGGTGCGTGGCACGGCGGCCGCGCAGGTGCCGAACGTGAAGATCAGCATCGCCCACGGCGTCGGCGGCATGTTCGCCGCTTCCGGCACCCTCGTGCTGACCAACCAGGAGCTGTAGCCCGCCAGCTCGGCAGTGACGGTTCCCGGCCGGCGCAGCGGCGCCGGCCGGGTACCGGTCGATCCGCGCTACTTGATCGCCAGGGCGTTGGGCGGCGACGCGACGCCCGACTGCAGGTTCAAGGGAGCCGAGGTGAAGAGGAGCTCGTACACGCCGTCCGCCGCGCAGTCGGCCGCCAGCGCATCGAGGTCCCAAAGCTCGCCGATCGGCAGGCCGAGGAGCGGCAGCAGCGCCAGGTGCACGAAGAACTCAAGGCCCCGCTCGGGATCCGCCCGCATCGCGGCGCGCTCCTCCGACGTGGAGAGGGCTCCGGGAGGCCAGACCTCCAGTGAGGGGTTGTCGGCCGCGACGGCCGCGATGTGGAGGTCCCACAGCAGCTGCGCAGTGGCTCGGCCGGGCCGGAGCCCGGGCGCCTGGAGCGAGCCGGCCAAGGCCGTGCGGGCGACCTCGTCGAGCGTGCGGTACCAGGCCACCCAACCGGTGCGGATCAGGAGCACGTCGCCCTGCTCGACCTGCACCCCTTGGGCCTCGAGCGTGGCCGTCACCTCGTGCGGCTCGATGGGGTCGGCGGCGTCGGGTCGCAACGGGCGACCCTGTGCCTCACGCCACCGGGCCACGTCGGCCAGCACGGCGCGACAGACGATGCCTCGGCGGGCGAAGTGATGGATGCCGAGCTCGGTCTCGTCGAGGTTGTTCCAGAAGCCGTGCGGACTGCGCACGTGGCGCAGGGAGTCCCACTGGCTCGAGCTCTGGGTGTTCCATGCGTGCAGCTCGTCGTCGCGACTCACGGGCGAGCCAAGGCCGTTGATGCGGTGCTCGAACGCGGATCGGTTGAACAGCGGGGGCGAGGGCAGCTCGGCTTCCAGGTTCAAGGCGAAGACGGCGCCGCGCCGGGCCAGGCCGAGTCCCCTGAGGGTGCGCTCGGTGGTCAGCAGGTTCAGGCAACCGAGCGGGTCGTCGTCCCCCCACACGCCCCACGCCGACCCGGCCGGAAGCTCCGGGCGGATCGGGAGGTCGTCGTAGGACGGCAGCTCCGAGGCCACGCCCGCTACTCGGCTTCGGTGATGGTGACCGACTCGATGACGAGCGGCGTGACCGGCTTGTCACCGGGGCCGGTGGGGACCTTCTCCATCTGGTCCACGACGTCGAGGCCCTTCACCACCTTGCCGAACAGCGAGTAGCTGGGAGGCAGCTGGACGCCCTGGGGGCCGGAGATGATGAAGAACTGGCTGCCGTTGGTGTTGGGTCCGGCGTTGGCCATGGCCAGAGAGCCGATCTCGTACCGCCCGCGAGCCGGCAGCTCGTCGGCGTACTTGTAGCCGGGGCCGCCCGTGCCGGTGCCCGTGGGGTCGCCGCCCTGGATCACGAAGCCCTGGATGACGCGATGGCAGGTGACGCCGTCGTAGAAGCCCTCACGGGCGAGGAACACGAAGCTGTTCACCGTGTTCGGGGCGCCGGCTGCGTCGAGGGCGATGACGAGGGTGCCCATCGACGTCTTCATCTCGGCCGTGTAGCGCTTGGAGGTGTCGATCTGCATCTCGGGCGGGGAGCTCCACTGCTTGGCCATGTCGTCCTGCCTTCTGCTCGGTTACTTCGCGGATTCGTTGATCTTGACGTCTGTGATGCGGTGCGACGTTGCCGGCGTGCCGGTAGGGGAGCCGTCCGCCTCGATCTTCTTGACCACGTCGAGCCCGCCTGTCACCTGCCCGAAGAGGTTGTACTTGGGGTCCAAGGCCACGCCCTGGTCCCCTGTGATGACGAAGAACTGGCTGCCGTTCGTGTTCGGCCCGGAGTTGGCCATCACCACGGAGCCGATCTTGTAGTCGCCGGCCGCGGGCAGCTCGTCGTTGAACCGGTAGCCCGGCCCGCCGTTGCCCGCACCTGCAGGGTTGGCGCCGCCCTGCACCACGAAGCCCGGGATCACCCGGTGGAACGGCACTTCCCGGTAGTAGCCGTGGCGGGCGAGGAACACGAAGCTGTTCACGGTCACCGGCGCCTTGGTGGCGTCGAGGTCGATGGTGAACGACCCGACATCGGTGGTGACGGTGGCCGAGTAGCGCTTGGCCGGGTCGATGCACGTCACGGGAGCGCCGGTGAACGCACGGTTCGGCGTGGGGACCCCCTCGGCGGGCGGGCAGGTCGGCGCAACAGCTGGTGAGGGCGCCGTGGTGGTGGTCGTCGTCCCCGGGTCGCCGCTTGCGGACACGGTGTCGTCGTCACCGCCGGTGCGGCTGAGGAGGAAGCCGATGCCCAGGATGACGGCCACCAGCACCGCGACGCTGATGATCTGCCGCCGCTTCGCCGCCTTGCGCTGTGCCGCCAGAGCCTCGACCCGGCGCGAGTCACGGCCCTCGCGATGACGCTGGCGCTTGTCGCTGGGCATGGCGAAAGAACGTAGCGGCTGGACACCCGCCGGTAGGCTCGGAGATCCCATGTCCCTGGTCGTGCAGAAATACGGCGGCACCTCGGTGGCCGACCCCGATCGCATCCGCTCCGTCGCGGATCACGTGGCGCGCACCCGCCGCCAGGGCCGCGACGTGGTCGTCGTGGTCAGCGCCATGGGCAAGGAGACCGACGAGCTGCTGCGCCTAGCCGCGCAGGTCTCCAAGGTGCGTCCCGGCCGCGAGATGGACATGTTGATCACCGCGGGCGAGCGCAAGACCACCGCCCTGATGGTGATGGCCCTCGCTGAGCTGGGGGTGAGTGCCACCTCCTTCACCGGCAGCCAGGCCGGCATCCTCACCGACACGAGCCACACCCGGGCCAAGATCCTCGAGATCCGGCCCGACCGCATACGCGACGCGGTGGCCCAGGGGCGGGTGCCGGTGGTCGCCGGCGCCCAAGGCGTATCGGCCGAGCGTGATGTCACCTTCCTCGGCCGGGACGCGTCCGACACCACCGCCGTGGCTCTCGCCCGCAGCCTCGGCGCAGACGCGTGCGAGCTCTACACCGACGTCCCGGGCGTGTTCAGCGCCGATCCCCGGGTCGTCCCGTCGGCTCGCCGCATCTCGCACATCTCCTACGAGGCCATGCTCGAGATGTGTGCCAGTGGGTGTCCGAAGCCCGCCATGCGCTCCGTCGAGTTCGCCCGAAACCATCAGGTGCCTTTGCACGTCCGCTCCAGCTTCACGTGGGAGCCCGGCACCTGGATCCGAGAGGAAGACCCCACGATGGAGCAGGCCATCATCTCCGGTGTCGTGCACGACACGTCCGAGGCCAAGATCACGGTCACCGGCGTGCCCGACAAGCCGGGTGTGGCGGCGCGGCTGTTCCGTGCGCTCGCCGACCAGGACGTCAACGTGGACATGATCGTCCAGAACGTCTCGATCCACGGCGTCACCGACATCTCGTTCACCGTCCCGAAGGACGAGGTGCCCGCCGCCCTCGAGATCGCCGGTGGCCTTCAGGCCGAGATCGGCGCCACAGAGGTGCTGGCCGACGCGGACATCGCCCGGGTGTCCCTGATCGGGGCGGGGATGAAGACCCATCCGGGCATCGCCGCCACCATGTTCGAGGTGCTCGGCGACGGCGGCATCAACATCGACATGATCTCCACCTCGCCGATCCGGATCTCCTGCGTCGTCGAGGCCGAGCAGATCGATCTCGCGGTGCAGTCGTTGCACACCGCCTTCGGGCTGGACGGCTGAGATGGGTGTGACGGTCGGCGTGTTCGGCGCCACGGGGCAGGTCGGCACCGTGATGCGTGAGATCCTGGCTCAGCGGGCCTTTCCGGTCGACAGGATGCGGTTCTTCGCCAGCCCTCGCAGCGTCGGCCGGCGCCTGCCGTGGGCCGGTGGGGAGGTCGAGGTGGAAAACGCCTGGGGAGGCAGCTACGACGGCCTCGACATCGCGCTCTTCTCGGTCGGCGCCGACGCGGCCCACGAGCTGGCTCCGCAGGTCGCCGCCGCCGGCGCAGTGGTGATCGACAACTCCAAGGCCTGGCGGATGGACCCCGACGTACCGCTCGTCGTGCCAGAGGCGAACGTGCACGCCCTCGCCGAGATGCGAAAGGGCATCATCGCCAATCCGAACTGCACGACCATGGCCGCCATGCCGGTGCTGAAGCCGCTGCACCTGGAAGCCGGGCTGCGGCGCCTGGTGGTGTCCACCTACCAGGCCGTGTCCGGCTCCGGCACCACAGGCCCGCCGGAGCTGGCCGAGCAGATGGTGGCGGCGGGCGACAAGGCGGCCGAGCTGACCTTCGACGGCACGGCCATCGACTTCCCGACCCCTTCCGTCTTCCCGAAGATCATCGCCTGCAACGTCATCCCGCAGGCGGGCTCCTTCGTCGGTGACGAGACCGGGGAGGAGCTGAAGCTCAGAGACGAGAGCCGCAAGATCCTGGAGATCCCCGGCCTCCCCGTGTCCGCCACCTGTGTGCGGGTGCCGGTGTTCACCGGCCACTCGCTGTCGATCAACGCCGAGTTCCACCGGCCCTTGTCGCCGGAGCGGGCCACGGAGCTGCTCGGGTCGGCCGAAGGCGTCGAGCTGATGGACGTGCCGACGCCCCTCGACGCGGCCGGGCGCGACCCGTCCTACGTCGGACGCATCCGTCGGGACGAGGGCGTGGAGCACGGCCTCGCCCTGTTCGTGTGCGGTGACAACCTGCGCAAGGGCGCAGCCCTCAACGCGGTGCAGATCGCTGAGGCGTTGCTCGCTCGCCGCTGATCGGGGGTCAGCCCGGGCAGGCGCAGGGGATCGCGCGGCACTTCGGGCAACCGCCGGCGTAGCGGGCGATGGCGTCCTCCGAGTCGAGCCCGAGCTGGGAGGCGAGCGACACCGTCCACGCCAGCACGTCGGCCAGCTCCTCGAGCTGTTCCTCCACCGTGCCCTTCCGGGCGGCCTTGGCCAGCTCGCCGACCTCTTCCGCCAGCCAGGCCACGGCGGCCGGGATGCCTCGAGCGGCGTCCCGCGTGCCGTAGGTGCGATCGATCAGGTCCTGGAAAGCGCGGAGCTCCACGGCTCGAAGGCTACGGCCGGGCGCGCCGAGGGCTACTCCGCCAAGTGCTCCAGCACCAGCGCCGCCGTCCAGGAGAAGTCCCCGGCTCCGAGCCCTTCGCCCGTCAGGGGTGAGTAGTACTCGCGGAACCCGCTCCTGCGAACCAGGTCCACGGTGCTGCGCTCGATGGTTGCCGCCTCGTCGAGGTACCCGGCGCCACGGAGCCCCTCGGCGATGAAGTGGTTCATGTTCATCCACGTCGGGCCCTGCCAGTACCGGCGGTCGCTGAAGTACGGCGAGTCCAGCGGCGCGCTCGGGACGGGGTAGGGGGTTGCGTAGCGCCGAGGGTCGTTGAGCTTCGCCACCAGGCTTCTCGCCCGCTCGGCACTGCAGGTCCCGGCGTACAGCGGCATGAAGGTGACGACCGAGGACGTGCGCATCGGCGCCTGCGTGCGGAAGTCCCTGGAGAAGTACTCCTCCGACTCGTCGTCCCACAGCGACTCGAGCGCTTGCTCCGTCTTCTGCATGGCGGCCGCGAGGTCGTCGGGCAGGCGTCGATCGAGTGCTTCGGCGATGGCGTCCAGGGCACGGTTGGCCCGGACCAGGATCGAGTTGAAGTCGACGCTCTCGACGACGACCTTGCTGCGCGCCAGGATCACGCCCGAGTCGTAGCCCCAGCTGCGGTAGCGCTCGGCGAGCGCCTTCGTCCGCAGCGTCTCGACGTTGGTCTGCCGCTCTTCGAGGGGCACCTTCCTCGTGTCACCGCGTCGCTTGGTGTTGAGCCGTCCGAGGCCGACTCTCTCGAGGAACATCCCGACGGGGGCACCCGGGGCCCGCTTCATGAGCTCCATCCACGGTGGCGAGTTGTCGAGCCCGGTCTCCCACGGGTGGACGATCACCGCCAGCCCGCTCGAGCGCACCCGCTCGCGGTAGATCCAGGCGTGGTACCGGAGCAGCATGGGATAGACCGATTCCAGGAAGTGCCTGCCTTCCTCTGCCGGCAGGCGGCCGGCCACCGTCTCCGCCGCGATCGTCACCACGGGCGGCTGGGTGATGGCCGAGGTGTCCACGCCCGAGGGCGAGCCCGTCACCTCGCGGGACCGCCAGAAGTCGGGCCCCTCCCAGTAGTCGGGGGTGTCGCTGAAGATGATGTGCGGCAGCATGCCGTTGTCCCACTGGCCGCGCCGCAGGCTCAGCAGCTCCGCGGCGGCCGCGCCTGGATCATGGGCTGCGAGGCCCATGGCCACGAAAGCCGAGTCCCACAGCCATTGGTGGGGATAGAGCCCCGGGGACGGGACGGTGGCGTCGCCCCGCCGGTTGTCGGCCAGCACCCGAAGGGCGGCGTCGCGCAGCGCCCGGTCGGATGGGATCGCGGCCTCCGACACGGGTGGAGGATACCCAGTGGCCCTCCTCGGGCACCGGCTCGGGACGACAAGAACCCCGGCGCCAGCGGCACCGGGGTTCGCATCGAGCTCATGTGGTCGGGTGGGGGAGATTTGAACTCCCGGCCTCTGCGTCCCGAACGCAGCGCGCTGCCAAACTGCGCCACCACCCGTCGGTGTGGACGGCTGCTAGTCGTCCACGGGAAGGCCGCTCATGGTAGCCGCCGCGGCCGACTCGGCCGGCCGGTAGCTCTCGTCCTCCCACCGGCCGCCGGCGGCGAGGGCCTTGATCGCCCGCCGCAGCTGCAGAGGTTGGAGAGGCTTCACCACCCAGCCTTCGGCATCGGCCCGCTTGGCCAGGAAGACGTCGGGCCGCCGGTCGATGAGGAGCAGCACGGGCACATGGTCGATGCGCCCGCCGCTCTCCTCGAGTCGCATGTCGAGGCAGACCGCGATGCCGCCCATCTGGCCCATCTGCATGTCGCAGACGACGACGTCGGGCTGCCGATCGAGCACCCCGGCCAGCACGGCGGGGCCTGTGTCGACCTCCCGCACGGTGTCGGACGGCGACAGCACCGACCGCACCTCCGCACGCACGAGAGGCGAGTCGCTGGCGATGATGATGTCCGGCACGTTGGCAGGCTACCGAAGGCCGGGTAGTACGCTCCAAGTGTCCCAAGACGGCGTCGAGGCGTCCCCTTGCGGGGCGCGGCGCCGCCCCAGGAGGAGATGTGCTCGACATCCAGCAAGAGACCGCCGACGGCTATGTCATCTGCCGTCCCGTGGGGGAGCTCGATGCCTTCACGGTCAGCCAGTTCCGCCAGGCCCTGGCCGAGCTGGCGTCCAACCGTCGCATCCTGATCGACATGTCCGGTGTGCCGTTCGTCGACTCGGCCGGCCTCGGTGCGCTCATCGGGGGCATCCGGCGGGCCCGTGAGCTGGGCGGGGACGTTGCCGTCTCGTGCAACCGGCCCACCCTCACCCGACTGCTCCACACCACGGGGTTCGACCGCATCGTCACCGTCACCGACAACGTCGACGACGCCGTGACCGCACTCCTGGCCATCGAGGCCCCGCAGCAGTCCTGACCCGGGCCCGGCTGCGATCCGGGCTAGAGGTAGGCCCGGATGCGCTCGAGCCCGGCCAGGTCGTGTACCTCCTCGTCGAGGAACGGCACCCGGGTCACCGGAGCCGGCGCGACCAACGTGGCCAGTCCTCGCAGGTGACGGTCGTCGGCTGAGGAGAGCGCGCGCAGCTCGGTGAGGTTCCGGGTGAGGTCGCCGAGCCCCTGGGGTGCCGGCGCGTCGCCGAAGGTGGGATGCACCCGGTTCACGATGAGGCCGTCGACGGTGATCGAGGCGTCGGCCAGCTTCGTGGCGAAGAAGCGTGCCTCCTGCACCGAGTCCGGCCGCGGGGAGGTCACCAGGACGAACGAGGTCGACGGCGCACGTAGCAGCTCGTCCACCGCTGCGGCCCGCTCCCGAAAACCCTGCTCCATGCCCTCGAAGGACTGGAAGAAGGTCACGGCGTCGGCCACCACGTCTGCGCCCACCGTCTTCGACACCGTTCGTAGGAACGTCTGCGTGGCCAGGCCCACCGCTCGGAAGTAGGCCTTGGTCGGCGTCATCAGGAGGCGGAAGACCCGGTTCTCCAGGAAGCGGGTCAGGCGGCGGGGTGCCTCCAGGAAGTCGAGCGCGTTGCGCGAGGGCGGGGTGTCGACGACGACGAGGTCGAACCCTCCTTCGGCGCTGAGCTCATAGAGCTTCTCCATGGCCATGTACTCCTGCGTGCCGGAGAGCGCTCCGGACATGTTCCGATAGAGGCGGTTGTCGAGGATGGCGGCGGCTTGCTCCGGCGTGTCCGCGTGACGCGTCACCAGGTCGTCGAACGTGGACTTGGTGTCGAGCATGAGGGCCCACAGCTCCCCGTCCCACGGCCCGACCACGCGCCCCGGCACGTTGGTGAGCGACTCGAGCCCCAGCGCGTCGGCCAGGCGCTTGGCCGGGTCGATGGTGACCACACAGGCTCGCCGGCCGGCCCTGGCGCCTTCGACGGCGAGCGCGGCCGCGGTGGTGGTCTTGCCCACGCCACCCGACCCGCAGCACACGACGATGGCCGCCTCCCGGGCCAGGTCCGCGACGCGGAAGGCGCTCACAGCGCCCGCAGCCCAGTGGCGAGAGCGCCGGCGAGCACCTGGGTCTCCGGCGGCCCGATCTCGGCGGTGAACAGGAACGGGAGCTCGACGCGATCGAGGGGCAGCCGCTCACCCAGACGCTCGAGCTGGCGTTGCTGGAGCTCTTGTCGGCGGTGCCGGAAGTCGGCGGCGGCGCGCAGAGCCGACACCTGGCCGGACGTGACGTCTACACCGGCCCGCTCGGCGACCGACTCCGGGTCCTCGCCGAGGCCGGCGAGCTGCGGGTAGACGCCGTTGACCACGAGCGGACCGAGCTTGATGCCGACGGTGTCCTCCAACCGGTAGGCGGTCTCGACGACCTCGTTCACCGGCGTCTCCTCGGGCAGCGTGACGAGGATCACCTGGCACCGGCGGGCGTCCGAGAGCAGCTCGACGACCGCCTCGGCCTGGACGCGGATCGGCCCGGCCCGCGCCGCATCGGCCAGGGCCCGGGCGCTGGTGAGGAAGGTCACGGCATGACCCGCGGCGGGGGCGTCGAGCACCACCAGATCGACCGGACCCTCCCGCTCCAGCTGCTTCACCTTGCCCAGCACGAGGATGTCCTTGATGCCGGGCACCGCGGTGGCCACCACGTCGAGCGCGCCCGAGCTGGCCAGCCGCCGGGACACGCGCCCCATGCCGTGGTCGTAGAGGTACTCCACCAGCGCGTCATCGGGGGTCAGGGCCCGGGCCCGGACCTGGCCGACTCCGCCGGGACCGCACCCGTCCGCCAGCACCACCTCGTCGTAGGTCAGCGGTTCGGCCTGGCCGAACATGGCGCCGACCCCGCTCTTCCCGTCCACCTCGACGATGAGGCTCGTCAGTCCCTCGGCGGCGGCCATGCTGGCGATGGCCGCAGTGACCGTCGTCTTGCCGACTCCGCCCTTCCCGGCGACGATGATCAGCCGGGTCGAGGAACAGAACTGGGAGACGTCCATCCGACTGCGAAGGCTAACCGCCATGTTCTGCATCGCCGTCTGGGCGTGCCTGCTCGTCGGTCCGCGTCCGGCATCGGCCCAGGCGAGCCCGACGGCGCCCCGTGTCGACGTGGTGGAGGTGAGCGGCGTCCTCGACCCGATCCAGGTCGACTTCCTCCGCTCGGCGCTGTCCGGCGCGACGACCAGCGGCGCCGAGGTGCTGGTGATCCGCCTCGACAGCCAGGACACCATCGTCCCGCAGGCCGAGGTGGACGCCCTGGCCCGGGACATCTCGAGCTCGACGGTGCCCGTCGCCGTGTGGGTCGGCCAGAGCCGGGCGGCCCGGGCCTACCGAGGTGCGGCCACCCTCGTGGAGGCGGCGACGATTAGCGGGATGGCGCCGGGCACGCGTCTCGGTGCTTCGGCCTCCCGGTCGACGACCGCCGAGCAGGCCCTCGACGGGGCCACCATCGATCTGGTGGCGCCCACGCTGCAGAACTTCATCGTCGACGTCTACGTGCGCACCCCGGCCGGCGGGGCCCTCAGCCCGGAGCAGCTCAGCGAGGTGCGATTCGACGTGCGCTTCGACGAGCCCTCCCTGCTCGCGCAGATGCTGCACGCCGTCACCACTCCGTCCGTGGCCTACGTGCTGCTGCTCATCGGCTTGTCGCTCGTGGTGTTCGAGCTCTTCAGCGCCGGCATCGGGGTGGCGGCAGGGGTGGCGGCGGTGTGCCTGCTGTTGAGCTCGTACGGGCTGGGCGCCCTTCCGACCCGGCCGGTCGGCCTCGTGCTCATCCTGCTCGCCGTGGTCGGCTACGCCGTCGACGTCCAGGCGGGGTCACCGAGGGCGTGGACCGCCATCGCCACCCTGGCCCTGGTGGTGGGCAGCCTCCTGCTCTACGACGACCAGCGGGTGCCGCTGCACATCGCGGCCCTCGCGCTGGTCGGGATCGTGCTGTTCATGGTGTCGGCCATGCCGAGCGTGGTGCGCACCCGCTTCTCGACCCCCACCATCGGCCGGGAGTCGATGATCGGCGAGCACGGCCGGGCCCTCTCGGCCGTCGACCCCGACGGCGTGGTGCAGGTGCGGGATGCGCCCTGGCGGGCCCGAACCAACCGCGCCACCCCGATCCTCGCCGGCGACACCGTGCGGGTGGCCGCGATCGACGGGTTGCTCCTCGAGGTCGAGCCCCTCGAAGGTGCGGCTCGAGACGCAGGTCACTGACGAAACGGCAGGTCAGAGCACCGCTCGCGAAAGTTGACCCTTGTAGGAGTCGTACTCGGGGAGTACCTTTCGTTCGGTTTCAGAAAGGGGGATGCCGTGAGCGCACAGCGCACCGAAGATCTTTGGCAGGCCCGAGCTGCATGTCGCGGGCCCCAGGCGGCCGTGTTCTTTCCACCGACGCACTTCGAGCGCAAGGACGAGAAGGAAGATCGGGAGCGCCGGGCCAAGGCCATCTGTGGCGCTTGTGCGGTACAGCGACCCTGCCTCGACTATGCGTTGCGGATACGTGAGCCCCACGGCATCTGGGGCGGCATGAACGAGAACGAGCGCAAGGCGGCCATCGGCCAGGCCAGCTGAACGCGCTCGCTGCGGCGGGCGCCTGGCCTGCGTCCTCGTAGGCGCGGGGCACACTGGACTCGGTGCCGACCTATGACATCTGCCGATCCGAGCAGCTCGTCGAAGGACGGGGCCGCCCTGGTCGCGCGGGTGACCGCTACATCGCCGTGTTCCGAGTCGCCGACCGTGTCTTCGCACTGGACAACCAGTGCGTGCACGTCGGGTCCCCGATCGACGGCGGGCCCGTCTTCGACGGCAAGGTGCTGTGCCCGTGGCACGGGTGGACCTACGAGCTCGGTACCGGCGACCTGGTCACGGCCATCGGGAACCAGCCCGGCCTGGCTGCCCACCGGGTGTGGGAGGAAGACGGCATGGTGAGGGTGCACATCGCAAACGGCTGATGCCGTGCGAGACTTGGCACCCTCATGCGTGCGCTCATCCTCGGCATCATCCGCACGGCTCTCATCGTCGTCCTCTGTGCCAGCACCGGGCCCGTGCTGGTGGCCGGCACGGTGCTCGCCTCCCTCATCTTCCTCCCTCTGCCGGCGTCGCTGCCGCAGCCCAAGCTGGCCGAGGGCGGCATGGTGAGCCGGGTCTACGACCAGAACGGCGACGAGATCGCCCAGTTCCGGCGCTTCGACCAGCGGGTGCCGATCCAGCAGGCCGACATCCCGCTGCACCTGAAGCAGGCGCTCATCGCCACCGAGGACCGGAACTTCTACAACCACTCGGGCTTCGACGTGCGAGGGACGGCCCGTGCCCTGAAGGCCGACATCGAGGGGGGTGAGGCGTCGCAGGGCGGATCCACGATCACCCAGCAGTACGTGAAGCTGGCCTACGTCGGCAAGGAGAAGACCATCCTCCGCAAGGTGCGCGAGGCCGTGCTGGCCAGCCAGCTCGACCGGGCCACCGACAAGGACGTCATCCTCTTCAACTACTTCTCCAACATCTTCCTGGGCAGCGGTGCCTACGGCGTGGGGGCGGCGTCGGAGACGTACTTCCGCAAGCCGGTGAGCCAGCTCACCGTCTCTGAGGCGGCGCTGCTCGTCGGCATCATCCCGGCGCCCACGCTGTACGAGCCGCGCAATCCGGCCAACCGCGAGCGGTCGGAGATGAAGCGGCTGCTGGTGCTCCAGCAGATGTTCGAGCAGGGCTACCTCGACCCGGCGCAGTACGAGGCGGCCAAGGCGGAGACGCTGTTCGTCATCTCCGACCCGAACCTGCCCGCTGAGCCGCACACGTTCGTGTGGCCGCCAGAGCCCACCGAGACGGCGTATCCGTACTTCGTCGACTACGTGCGCCGCTTCCTCATCGCCAAGTACGGAGAGGACGCGGTCTACGACGGCGGCCTGCGGATCCAGACCACGCTCGACCCGAAGATCCAGGACCTGGCCGAGAAGACGGTGACGGACGCGCTCCGGGGGGTCAACCCGGAGATCGAGATGGCCCTCACCGCCGTGGAGCCTCCGACCGGATACGTGAAGGCCGTCGTCGGCGGGCGCGACTTCGGCGCTGAGCAGGTCAACCTCGGCCTCGGCAAGTGCGCTGCGGCTGTCTACCCGGTGAGCAGGGCCGGACAGACGACCAACCTGCCCGTGCCCGAGGACAAGATCCTGACTCGTGCGAGCTGCTGGGACCAGGGCGCCACCGCCGTCCAGGGTGGCGGCACCGGTCGCCAGCCCGGCTCGTCGTGGAAGCCCTTCGTGCTCGCCGCGGCCTTCGAGAAGGGCATCCCCCCCAGCCGCGTCTATCCCGCTCCGAGCACCTACCGCATCCCCGGTACCGACGACGTCGTGCAGAACTACGAGGGCAGCGGCGGCGGCTCGGCGACCCTCAAGGTCGGCACGCAGAAGTCGTACAACACGCTCTACGCCCAGCTCATCCGCGACGTGGGCTACAAGGAGACGGCCGACATGGCCAAGAAGCTCGGGGTGGACACAGCCTGGGTCGCCCCCGGCTACCCGCACGGGGTGTCGTACTCGCTCGGGGCACAAGAGGTGGCGCCCCTGGACATGGCCTCGGCCTTCGGGGTCTTCGCGGCACGGGGTCTCAAGCAGGAGACCACACCCATCCTGAAGATCCAAGACCGCAACGGCAACGTCATCGTGGACAACCAGAACCGTCAGCCGATCCGCGTGCTCGACGAGGTCATCGCCGACAACGTCAACGACGTCCTCGCCGGTGTCATCACCGACGGCACGGGCACCCGCGCCGACATCGGCCGTCCCGCCGCCGGCAAGACCGGCACCGCCCAGGAGTGGAGAGACGCCTGGTTCGTCGGCTACACGCCGACGCTGTCGGCCTCTGTGTGGATCGGCTACAAGGAAGCGCCGAGGTCGCTCTTCAACGTGAAGGGCACGCCTCGCGTCTCGGGCGGCACGATCCCGGCGGCCACGTGGAAGGCGTTCATGCAGCCGGCCCTGGCCGGGGTGCCCGTCACCGAGTTCCACCAGCCGGCGCCGATCAAGGTCATCCGGGATCAGCTGAACAAGCCGGCGCCGCGAACCGGCGTCGAGGCGGGCGGCGAGCGAAAGCCAGCCGGCACACCGGCGGGCGGCCCGTACGAGGTAGGGAACCCGGCCAGGCCCCCGGTCGAGGCGCCGACCACGACCACGACGTCGACCATCCCACCGCCGACGACCACGACGACCACCACCACCCCCCGCCCGACCACCACGACGGCAGCCACCACCACGACCCGCTGAGCGGGTCAGTTGAGCGCAGTGACCGACGACGTGTCGATCAGCTGCTGCTCGACAGACCGGTGAACGCCAGCGCGGCGATCCTGCCCGTCAGCTCGACGTCCTGCTTGCCTGTCAGATCGCAGGATCAGCGCTTGTCGCCGGCGGTCGGCAGGCCGCCCTCCGGGCACCTCAACACCCGCTCGCAGGCATCGCGGACCGGGACCCCGAAGTACACGGCCTCCGGTGCGAACCCGAGGGGCGAGTACGCCCGTGAGGCCATGGCGATGACCTGACCCTCGTCGTTCACCAGGGGGCCTCCCTGGAACGAGACCCCGACCGAGGCGTCGTGCTGCACACCTGCGCCCGACACGTCGGCCACGAAGCCCTGGCTGATGGCACCCCCGGCGGCACCGAGGCCCGACACGGCGAAGATGCGCGTGCCCTGCCGCACCGGCGGCTGCGGCGGCACCAGGTCGAGCTTGGGGATGTCGCCCTGGTTCAGGATGATCAGCGCCAGGTCCTTCTCTTCGTGCCAGGTCCACAGCGTGGCCCGCACCACCTGGTCGCCCTTGCGGACGGTGATGGCCGGACCCGGCTGGCGGGTGGCGGCTCGGATCGTGTTGTACGAGGTCAGCATCAGCGCCTGCTGGCCGTCGGACGCGATGACGAAGCCCGAGCCCACAGAAGGCTGCCCGGCCTCGTCCTGCGTGTTCACGAAGAAGATCCCGGGGTGGACCTTCTGCACCAGGGCCTCGAGGGTCGAGCCCTCTGCGGTCACCTCACGCAGCGGTTCGAGTGCCTCGGTGATCTCGTTCTGGGCCTGTGCCCGTTGCGCCTCGATCTGGCCCATGGCGTTGGTGTAGCGCTCGTCGAAGCCGGCGATGAAGTCGCGAACACGCTGCTCGTTCTGGGTCAGCCGGTACTCGTAGTACGTGTAGAGCACGGCGCCGCTGAAGGCGGCCCCGACGGCTGTGGCCAGGATGAGCATCGTCATGCCGATCACCGTCTTCGGCAGGATCCGCTCACGCCAGCGGGGCGGAGGTGGGCGTCGGGCGCGCCTCGCCTTCCTGCCTTTCGGCACCTCGTCCTGACCCTCCGGCTTGGCCGTCTTCCTGAAGCTTCGCCGCGGGGCAGTTGCAGTTGCCATCGCCGTCAGCGTAATGCGCCCACTTGCGGCCTCCTGGGCACGCACCGGCCGGCGACGGCCCTCGCCAGGCCGTAGGTAGGCTCCAGTGGTGTTCGCGCTGCTGGCCCTGCTCTTCCTGGTGGTGCCGTTCCTGGAGCTGTTCGTGCTCATCCAGGTGGGTGACGCCGTGGGGGCGATCCCCACCATCGCCGTCCTCGTGCTGGTGAGCGTGGCCGGCGCCTGGCTGGTGAAGCGCGAAGGCGTGGGAGTGCTGAGGCGTGGTCAGTCGGCCATGCGCATGGGCTCTGTGCCCGGCGCAGAGATCGTTGACGGCCTGCTGATCCTCTTCGCCGGTGCGCTTCTGCTCACTCCCGGCTTCCTCACCGACCTGCTCGGCCTGCTGCTGCTCGTCCCTCGGGTGCGTGCGGTCGTCCGTGCGGTGGCGACGCGCCGCCTGGCCCGGCGGGCCGGCGTCACTCGGATAGATCAGTGGTGAGCCCCGTCGAGGTGCGGGACGCAGCCACGGTGATGCTGGTCAGGGACGGCGCCGACGGGCTCGAGGTCTTCATGGTGCAGCGGAACCTCTCGTCGGCCTTCGTCGCCGGTGCCTACGTGTTCCCCGGCGGGGCGGTCGACGACGCCGACCGCCACCTCGATCTGGGAGCCGTCACGGCCGGACGATCGGACGAGGCTGCGAGCCGGCGGCTCGACGTCGGCTTCGGCGGCCTCGCCTACTGGGTCGCCGCCATCCGTGAGAGCTTCGAGGAGGCCGGCGTGCTCTTGGCCTGCGACCGCGACGGCAAGATCGTCTCCTTCGCCGACCCGGAGGTGGCCGAGCGCTTTCGGGTGCACCGCGAGGCAGTCGATCGTGGCGACCTGCGGCTGGTGGACATGTGCCTCCGCGAGGGCCTGGTGCTCGCCGTCGACCAGATCCACTACTTCGCCCACTGGATCACCCCCGAAGGCCCGCCTCGTCGCTACGACACGCGCTTCTTCGTGGCCGCTGCCCCGCCCGAGCAGGTCCCGCTGCACGACGACCGCGAGACCATCGCGCACATCTGGGTGCGGCCGGCCGAGGCGCTCGACCGGCACCGGCGGGGCGAGATCGACATGATCGCCCCGACGATCCGCAACCTGCAGGCGATCGGACGGTTCGATCGCAGCGCCGACCTGCTGGCTCACGCGCAGTCGATCGGCGAGGTGCCGGCCATCCAGCCCCGGCTCATCGAGGACGGAGGCGGCACGCGCATCGTGCTGCCCGGTGATGACGGGTACGACACGGCGGGCGAAGGCCTGCGCGAGGGTCAGCCCCTGCCGGGTCAACCGGGCGGACCGACCGTCGCCACCGATGAGGAGGAGAACCCCGGATGACTGACCTCCAGGCTGGCGTCACCACCGCTCTGTCGCCCCTCGTGCGCAGGATCCTGGCCCCCAACCCGAGCGTCATGACCGGCCCCGGCACCAACACCTATCTGGTCGGTGTGGACCAGATCGCCGTCATCGATCCCGGCCCCGACACCCCCGAGCACCTCGACGACATCGTGGCCGCCGGCGGAGACCGCATCCGCTGGATCCTCGTGACCCAGACTCATCCCGATCACTCGTCGGGCGCCGCCGACCTGCGGGACCGCCTGTCGCCGGACGTCACCGTGCTGGGCTTCGACGAGCGGGACGGCTTCTCGCCCGATCGCGAGATCAAGGACGGATGGGTCCTCGAGGCGGGCGAGTTCCGGCTGAAGGCGTTGCACACGCCGGGCCACGCGTCGAACCACCTGTGCTACCTCCTGGAGGACGAGCACCTGCTGTTCTCCGGTGACCACATCATCAGCGGGTCCACCGTGGCGATCGGCCCGCCGGACGGTGACATGGGCGCGTACCTGTCGTCCCTCCGCCGCCTCGACGACATGGACATCAGGACCATCGCGCCCGGCCACGGCGCCGTGATCGACGACCCCATGGCGAAGGTGCAGGAGTACGTGACCCACCGCTTGGCTCGGGAGGAGACCGTTGCAGCTGCGCTGTCCGCCATCGGCCGGGCCACGGTCGACGAGCTGGTGCCGGCCGTCTACCAGGACGTCGCCGAAGCCCTGCACCCGATCGCCCGCCGCTCGCTCTGGGCTCACCTGCGCAAGCTCGAAGACGACGGCCGGGCCATCAGCGATGCCCGAGACGACCTCGACTGTGGGGTCTGGGAACCGACACCCGGACCCGTCGGGGCCTGAGGGCAGCCGCCCCTCTCAGCTCCACACGGGGATGGCGACGGAGACCGTCGTGCCTGGTCCTTCGGCGCGCGGCTCGGCCCAGATCTCCCCGCCCAGCGTGTCGATGAGGCGCTCCACCACGTAGAGACCGATGCCGACGCCGCCGAAGCGACGGTTGGCGCCGTTGTCGGCCTGCACGAAGGGCTTGAGCAGGGGCGTCAGGTCTCCCTCGATGCCGATGCCAGGGTCGCTCACCTCCACCACCACCCGCTCGGCACCGGGCGCCGACCTGGCCAGCACGGTGATGGTGCCGCCCTCGGGCGAGTACTTGAGGGCGTTGTCGATCAGGTGGCTGAGGATCGTGTCGAGCGCCTGACGGTCACCGCGCACCAGCGGCAGCTCGTCGTCGGCCGACACCTCGATGGTGTGACGAGCGGAGACCGACGAGAAGCCTGCGACCGCGTCATGGATGACATGGGACAGCTCGCACGGTGCGACGCTCACCACGAAGGCCCCTGCCTCCACCCGGCTGCCCACGAGGATTCGCTCGATCAGCTGGTCGAGGTGCTCGGCCCGCCGCTCGATGGTGGCCAGAGCTTCGTCGCGCTGGTCCGTCGTCATGGCCGGCCAGTGCTGCCGTAGGGTGCCGGCCAGCCCGCGGACGACGGTGAGCGGCGTCTTCAGCTCGTGGCCGGTGGTGGCGAAGAACAGTGTCTTGGCTTCGTCCAGCGCGTGCTGATCTGTGAGGTCGCGCAGGAGCCAGAGCTCGCCTCGACCGTCGGGCAGGTCGGTCTTCACCGTCTCGAGCCAGCGCTGGCGACCGTCCTCGCCCGTGACCGCCGTGACGGTGGCGCCACCGGCACCATGGCGGAGGACGGACGGTGATGGTCCGCCGATCACCTCTGCCGCCGGGTGCCCCGTGAGCGCGGCGGCGGCCCGGTTCCAGACGACGACCCGTCCGTCCTCGATGATGGCCAGCCCGTCCTGCAGGGCGCCGAGCACGGCCGAGAAGCGATCGGTGCCCTCCGGGGTCACTGCGCCGAGGCGGCCGTCGGGGGCCCGAGCGCCTCGGTCACTGCATCCAGCAGCCGGGCCGTGCAGCTCTGCATCTCCACCAGCGGCACTGCGTCGGTGGCGATGCGCTCGGCCAACGTGGCGAACGCGGACCCCACGGGCGTCGTGGGATCGAGTGCCGCCGGAGCTCCGGCGTCGCCTCCACTCGCCACCCGGGGATCGAGCGGGATGGAGCCGAGCAGGTCAACGCCGACCGACTCCGCCAGCCGCTGACCTCCGCCGCTGCCGAACAGGGCGTAGGACTCCCCGTGGTCGCAGACGAAGGCGCTCATGTTCTCGATCACCCCGGCCACGCGGAGGTACCCCTTGCGGGCCATGTCGGCGGCACGGGCGGCCACCTTCTGGGCAGCCACCGCGGGCGTGGTGACGATGAGCATCTCGGTGCGGGGCAGCATGCGGGCCAGCCCCATCTGGATGTCGCTCGTACCCGGCGGCATGTCGATGAGCAGGTAGTCGAGGTGCCCCCACCGCACATCCTCGAGGAAGTGCTGCACGGCCCGGTTCAGCATGAGGCCCCGGAGCATCACGGCCTCGTCCTCCTCGGCGCCCTCGATCGAGCCCATGGAGACGATCTTCACCACGCCGGGGCCAACCGCCTTCTCGAGTGGCACGATCTTCTTGTTCTCGGCCTGCATGCGGCCGTCGAAGCCCAGCATGCGGGGGATCGAGAAGCCCCCGATGTCGGCGTCGAGCACACCCACGGTGAGGCCCCGGGCCGCGAGCGCGACGGCCAGGTTGGCCGAGACGGACGACTTGCCCACGCCGCCCTTGCCGGAGGCGATGGCCACGACGCGTGTGGTCGGCGGGATGTCGGTGGACACCTCGCTGTTCTCCTGCGCCTTCCAACGGGCACGGGCCATGAGCTGCTTCTTCTGCTCCGCGGTCATCTCGCCGAAGGTGACCTTGACCTGGTCGACCCCCTGGACGCTCCCCACGCGCCTCTTGACGTCGTCCTGGAGCTGTGATCGCAACGGACAGCCGGCGGTGGTGAGGGACAGGCGCACCTCGAGCCAGCCGTCCTCGATCCAGTCGAAGCCCTTCACCATGCCGAGGTCGACGACGTTGTCGCCGAGCTCGGGGTCGATCACACCGCGCAGGGCGTTGGTGACCGCTTCGGTGGGCAGGAGCGAGGTGGAAGGCATGGCCCTTGGCATTTTACCGGCCGAGAGCGGTAAAATGTGGTCCGTGACCGATCGGTTGGCCGTGCTCAAGGCGTTGGCCGACAACACCCGCTACGCGATCTACCTGGAGCTGGCCCGCTCGCAGGTGGCGTTGACCACCGCGGAGATCTCCGAGCACCTCGAGCTGCACCCCAACACGGTGCGGCCGCACCTCGAGCGCATGAGGGAGGTGGGCCTGCTGCAGGTGCAGGTCACCGGCCGGGGTTCGGTGGGCCGCCCGCAGCATCGGTACTCGCCCGCCCCCGACGCACCGGCGCTGGGCCTCGAGCCACCCAGCTGGCAGCTCATGGCCCGCATGCTGGCCGACGTGGCCGCCTTCGCCGCCCCCGACCCGGAGGACGTGGCCGCCATGGGGTGGGACCAGGGCCGGGCCGCCGCCGCCAAGCGCGCCGGCCGTCCCTGTGTGGAGGCGCTGGTCGACGCGCTGGCCGAGCTCGGCTTCGATCCGGCGGCCGGCAGCGAGGGCGCCGGCACCTCGATCGCGTTCACCCACTGCCCGTTCCGGGAGCTGGCCGAGCTCTATCCGGACCTCGTCTGCAACCTCCACCGGGGCATGGTCGAGGGCTTCGTCGACGAGCTGGGCGGCGCTCGGGTCACCGACTTCGCCACCCTGGCGGATAGGGACCCCTGTCGCGTTGACCTGATTGCCCGGTAGCATCTTGTCCACCAACACTCGCAGGAGGAACCCGTGAGCGTCACCGAGACCAGCGACACCATCACCCTGACCGATACCGCCATCACCAAGGTGGCCGAGCTCATCGCCCAGGAGGGTCAGGACGATCTCGCGCTGCGCGTCGCCGTTCGCCCCGGTGGGTGCTCGGGGTTCAGCTACGAGATGTTCTTCGACAGCGACGTCAACGACGACGACGTCGAGCTCTCCTTCGGCACCGTGAAGGTGCTCGTCGACTCCACCAGCTCCAAGCTGCTGTCCGGTGCGAGCCTCGACTTCAAGGACGGTCTGCAGGGTGCGGGCTTCGCCATCAACAACCCGAACGCCCAGCGCACGTGCGGTTGCGGCCAATCGTTCAGCTGAGCTTCTAGCTCTGCTTCACAGCGACCCGAGCCCGGCGCCCCACGAGGTGCCGGGCTCGCTTGCGTCAGGGCCCGAGGTCCCACAGCAGGCGGTAGTAGCGGGTCCGCTCGGCGTCCGGCGCGATGCCATAGGCGTCGAGCAGCACCACCTCCCAACCCGGTCCGTAGTTCCAGGCGGTGCTCCACGATGCGACGGCGAGGTCGGCCCACCGATCGGCGGTGCCCATCGTCCCCAGGTCCACGTGGCCGCACCACCTGCCGTCCTCACCGATGAGCGTGTTCGGCGCGCAGGAGTCCCCGTGACAGACCACCACTCGGTCGAGGTCGGGCGGCTCGGCGAGCAGCGCCAGCGCCCCGTCGATGCCCAGGCCTTGGTGCTCCTCGTGCCAGCGGCTCGGGTCGAGCAGGCCGAGCCGGGCCGCCTGGCGCGTCCATCGCAGACGCGACTCGAGCGACCAGTCGAAGGGGCATCCCTCCACCGGTAGGGCCTCGTGAAGGGCCCGGAGTCCCTCCCCCATGGCGGCCACCGCCGTGGCCGGGTCGGCCTTCCAGCGGGTCGTCACCGCGTTGTCGCCCGGTAGCGGTTCGGAGATCATCCAGGACGCGTCGTCGTCGGAGCCGTGCCCGACGATGCGGGGCACGGACGTGAACCGCCCGGCCCACTCGAGCCGCGCGATCTCCGCGCCCAGGTCGATCCCACTCGATCGTGGTGACCACTTCACGAAGCAGTGGTCCGGCCGGACGCCGACCTCGAAGGTCAGCCCGCCGAGCGTGTTGCGCCACACCGCCTTCACCGGTCGGCCCGCTGCGAACGCGCCCACCACGGGGGGTACGGCGACCGCGTCGTCGGGTTCGCTGGCCAGCACTGGATCAGCGTCGCGGTGCAGGCGGGGTTCGTCCAGCGGATTCACGGTTGTTAGGTTCCCGCCCCACATCCAGGTCGGTCGGGGGGACGCATGTCGAACGGGAAGCTGTCGCGCATCAGTGACCTCATGGACGCACAGGTGGAGTCGGGGGAGATCTCCGGGGCTGTCACCGCCCTTGCCTTGAAGGGCGAGGTCGTGCACTTCGACGCCCACGGGTGGAAGGACATCGAGGCCCGGGTCGAGATGCCGATCGACGCCGTCTTCCGCATGGCATCGTCCACCAAGCCGGTCGTGGGTGTGGCCGTGATGCAGCAGATCGAGCAGGGGAAGGTCAGCCCTGACGATCCGGTGCACAAGTACATTCCGACGTTCCGCGACACCAAGGTGGCGGTGAAGAAGGTGGGCGCCACGCCCTCGCCGGACGAGCTGGCACCGTCGGCCACGACCGACGACGCCGCGTCCGGCCCGCCCGAAGGCACGGTCAGCCTCGGAGCCGGTACGGGCGTGCGGCGCGAGCGACCCGACCAGCCGCCCGAGGTCGACCTCGTCCCCGCCCACCGCGACATCCTCGTGCGCGACCTGCTCACCCACACCTCGGGGCTGCTGAGCGGCGGCCTCGGCTCGGCGGTGTCGGAGGTGCGCCGCCAGCGCGGCGACACGCTGGCGTCCTACATCCCCCAGCTCGGGCGCGTGCCGCTCGACTTCCAGCCCGGCAGCCGCTGGCAGTACAGCCCGGGCACCGGCATCGACGTGCTCGGTCACATCGTCGAGCTGGTGTCAGGGCAGCCCCTCGACGTCTACCTGCAGGAGCACATCTTCGAGCCCGTCGGCATGAAGGACACCTTCTTCGCGCTGCCCGAGGACCGCCGCGAGCGACTGCTCCCGCTCTACCGCAAGACCGAGGACGGCCTGGTGAGAGCCGACCCCTCGACCGCCAACCGGATGGCGTCGACCACCTACTTCTCGGGGTCCGGCGGCCTCATGAGCACGGCATCGGACTACCTGCAGTTCGAGCGCATGCTCACCAACCTGGGCACCCTCGACGGACGGCAGGTGCTGCGGCCCGAGACGGTGAAGCTCATGGCGACCAACCACGTCGGCGGCCTCTTCGGAGGGCTCCGCGAGCCGGTGAAGGGCGTGGGCTTCGGCTACACCGTGCAGGTCGTCCTCGACGCCGAGAAGGCGAGGAGCGCTCGGGCGACGGGTGCCTTCGGGTGGGGCGGGGCGTTCGGCACCATGACGTGGAGCGACCCGGCCCGACAGCTCGCCGGCGTGTTCATGGTGCAGCAACCGAACCTCCGTGTCCGAGCCCGCTTCGAGCGAGTGGCTCGGGC
>CADCTF010000002.1 GCA_902805655.1 uncultured Acidimicrobiales bacterium | reverse complement strand
CTGTCCCCGGTGGTGCGCCGCCTGATCGCCGAGCACGGCCTCGACCCGACCCAGATCCAGGGCACCGGTGTGGGCGGGCGTGTCACCCGGGAGGACGTCCTCAACGCAGTCGACGACAACGCGCAAGGTCGGGCAGGGGCGGGCAAGGCCGCCGCAGCCGAGGGCGCGCCGGAGGCGGCGACGACGGCAGCGGCGCCGGCAGCGGCACCGGCCGAGTCATCCAGCTCTGCGCCCGCGCCGGCCCCGGCCCGGCGCCCGTCGCGCGCTGAAGCGGTCACCGCCGGGGATCGCGACGAGGTCATCCCCTTCTCCAACATCCGTCGCCGCACGGCGGAGCACATGGTGCGCTCGCGAGCCACCTCGGCCCACACGTTGGTCGCCATCGAGGTGGACTACGAGAAGGTCGACTCGGTGCGGGGGCCGGAGAAGGAGCGCTTCCGCGAGCTGGAGGGCGTCAGCCTCACCTACCTGCCCTTCATCGCCCGGGCGACGGTCGACGCCATCCGGGACTACCCGCAGATCAACGCGAGCGTCGGCGACGACCAGCTGATCGTGCACCGCGACGTCAACCTGGGCATCGCCGTCGACATGGACTTCCAGGGCCTGATCGTCCCGGTGATCCAGGAGGCCGACGGCAAGCGGCTTCGGGCCTTGGCCAGGGAGATCGCCGACCTCGGCCGCCGGGCCAAGTCGAAGAAGCTCAGCGCCGATGAGATCGCCGCCGGCACCTTCACGATCACGAACGCCGGCGGCTACGGCACCCTGATCACCGGCGCCATCATCAACCAGCCCCAGGTCGCCATCCTGTCGACCGACGGGGTGAAGCCCCAGCCGGTGGCCGTGCCGTTGCCCGGAGGTGGCTACGGCATCGCCGTGCACCCGGTCGGCAACCTGGCCCTCACCTGGGACCATCGAGCGGTCGACGGTGCCTACGCCGCCGCGTTCCTGGCCCGCATCAAGGAGATCCTCGAGACCCGGGACTGGGCGGCCGAGCTCTCGTGAGCATGCGGCTCCCAGTTATGCGGTTCGTGGGCGGAGACCGGCCGTGACCTTGCGGATCCGCTGGCTCGGGCGGGTCCGCTACCAGGACGGCCACGCCTTGCAGCGGGCACTGTTCGAGCGGTCGGCCGATGACCACCTGCTGCTGCTCGAGCACCCCCACGTCTACACCCTCGGGGTTCGAGCCGACCCGGCCCACGTGCTGGTTCCGCCTTCGACGGTAGGCGCCGAGCTGGTGCACACCGACCGAGGTGGTGACGTCACCTACCACGGCCCCGGGCAGCTGGTCGGCTACCCGATCCTGTCCGTCCCGGTCGTGCCCGGAGCGACTCCTCGTTACGTCCATGCCGTCGAGCAGCTGATCATCGACGTGCTGGCCGACCTCGGCCTGCCGCAAGCGTCCCGGCTCTACGGCTATCCCGGCGTGTGGGTGAACGGCCGGAAGATCTGCGCCATCGGCGTGCGGCTCTCGCGAGGCCGCTCGATGCACGGCTTCGCCCTCAACGTGGCCCCCGATCTGGCCATGTTCGGTCACATCGTCCCCTGCGGCATCGCCGACCGCGAGGTGACGTCCCTTGCGGCTGAGGGCATCACGGTCGACATGCGCGAGGTGGTGGACGCGGTGGCCGCCCGAGCGGCGGCGCGGTGGGGCGCCACGGGGTCCGAGCGTCAGGACGTGGCCTTTCATGTTCGGCCCGACGACCTCGCCCCCTTCAGCCGGGGCGCCGGCCCCGGCCCGGCGGTGGCCGAGCGGCCGGTGCGACTCGTCGGCCGGCTGGCAGCAGCCGGGGTCGACAGCTCGACGGCGCTGTCACTGAGCGAGCGGAAGCCCGAGTGGCTGCGGGTCAAGGCCGACATGGGGCCCGAGTACCGAGCGCTGAAGTCCACCATGCGCTCCCTCGACCTGGTGACAGTGTGCGAGGAAGCCGGCTGCCCCAACATCTTCGACTGCTGGAACGACGGCACGGCCACGTTCATGATCAACGGCGAGCGCTGCACCCGTGCCTGCGGGTTCTGCCTGGTGGACACGCGCCACCCCGAGCCGCTCGACGCCGCCGAGCCTGAGCGGGTGGCGGAGGCCGTGGCCCGCATGGGCCTCGAGCACGCCGTCGTCACCGCCGTCGCCCGAGACGACCTGGAAGACGGGGGTGCGGGCGGCTTCGCCGAGGCGATCGAAGCCATCCGGCGCCGGAACCCGGCCACTACCGTCGAGGTGCTGATCTCGGACTGCAAGGGCGACCCTGCGTCGCTCGAGCGCATCTTCGACGCCCGCCCCGACGTCTTGAACCACAACCTGGAGACGGTTGCCCGGTTGCAGCGGGCAGTGCGGCCCTCCGCCTCCTACGCCCGCAGCCTGGCCGTGCTGGCCCGGGCCAAGGCCGCCGGGCTCACCACCAAGTCGGGGCTCATCGTGGGCATGGGGGAGACCGAGCCGGAAGTGCGGGCCGCGCTGGCCGACCTGCGGGCCGTCGGCGTGGACATCGTCACCATCGGCCAGTACCTCCGCCCGACGGCCAACCACCTGCCGGTGGCCCGCTGGTGGACCCCGGACGAGCTGGAGGCGCTCCGGCTGGCCGGCATGGCCATGGGCTTCGCCCACGTGGAGTCGTCGCCCCTGACCCGGTCGAGCTACCACGCCAAGGCTGCGGCCCGCGCCGCCGCGGGTGTCCCTTCCTCGTCGTTAGGGTGACCGGCATGGCTACCGATCGCCTCGACCGCGTCCGCCGGCGAATGGACGAGGTCGGCGTCGACGTCCTGCTGCTCTCGCTGGGCGCCGACCTGCCGTGGCTCACCGGCTACACGGCCATGCCGCTCGAGCGGCTGACGATGCTGGTGCTGCCGGCGGACGGCCACGCCACCTTGGTGGTGCCGGCCCTCGAGGCGCCGCGAGTGGCCGAGCGCCCGGACGCCTTCTCGGTACGTCCATGGGGCGAGCGAGAGGACCCCGTCGCGATCGTGGCCGGCCTGGTCGGGTCGGCCCGGCGGCTGGCCATCTCCGACCGGGCGTGGGCCACGTTCCTGCTCGGGCTCCAGCGGGCCTTGCCCGACGCTTCGTGGCACAACGCCTCGGCCGTCACCTCCGCCATCCGGGCGGTGAAGGACTCGGACGAGATCGCTGCGCTCCGAGCCGCATCCGCCGCCGCCGACCGGGTGGCCGCCGCCCTGCTGGCCGGCGACATCCCGCTCATCGGGCGGGAGGAGCGTGACGTGTCGGCCGAGCTGGGCCGGCGGCTGCGCGAGGAGGGGCACGACTCGGTGAACTTCGCCATCGTGGGCAGCGGCCCCAACTCGGCGAGTCCGCACCATCACCCCGCCGAGCGCGTCATCCAGCGCGGCGAGGCCGTGGTGTGCGACTTCGGCGGCACCATGGCCGGCTACTGCTCGGACATCACCCGCACCGTCTTCACCGGTGAGCCGCCGGCCGAGTTCCGGGGGCTCTACACGGTGCTCGAGCGAGCCCAGGCCAGCGCGGTCGCCGCCGCTGTCACCGGCACGCCGTGCGAGGCGGTCGACGGGGTCGCTCGCCGCATCATCGACGAGGCCGGCTTCGGCGCCCACTTCATCCACCGCACCGGGCACGGCATCGGGCTGGAGGAGCACGAGGACCCCTATCTGGTCGGCGGCAACGCCGAGCCGCTGCAGCCGGGTCACGCCTTCTCGGTCGAGCCGGGGATCTACCTGGCCGGGCGCTTCGGTGCTCGCATCGAAGACATCGTGATCGCCACGTCGAGCGGTCCCGACTCACTCAACTCGGCCGACCACGGGCTGCACGTGGTGGAGGCATAGTCATGGATCTCGCCATCCGCGATCGCGTCGCACTCGTCACCGCGTCGTCCAAGGGGCTCGGCCGCGCCAGTGCGCTGGCCCTGGCCGAGGAGGGGTGCAAGGTCGTGCTCTGTGCTCGCGGTGAAGACGCGCTGATGCAGACGGCGTCGGACATCGAGGCGGTGGGTGGCGACGTGCTGGCCATCGTCGACGACGTCACCGACCCTGAGGCCCCGGCCCGGCTGGTGGCGTCGACCGTCGAGCACTTCGGCGGGCTGCACATCGTCGTGGGCAACGCCGGAGGCCCCCCTCCTGGTCGGGCCCTCGACGCCACCGACGAAGCGATCATGGCGGCCGTGAACGCCAACCTCATCTCGTCGGTGCGCCTCGCACGCGAGTCACTGCCGCACATGCGATCGGCCGGATGGGGCCGGATCTGCTACATCACCTCGTCCTCGGTGAAGCAGCCGATCCCCGGCCTGGCCCTCTCCAACACGGCCCGCACCGGGCTCTGGGCGTGGATGAAGACCGCCGCGCAAGACGTGTACGCCGACGGCATCACCATGAACATGGCCTGCCCCGGGGGCCACGATACCGACCGCATGAAGGAGCTCCGCGGCGGCGCCGCGCCTCGTGGGCCGATCGGCGACCCGCTCGACTTCGGGAAGATCGTCGCCTTCCTGTGCTCGGAGCCGGCCAAGTTCGTCAACGCCACCGCGCTGTCGGTGGAGGGTGGGTCGATCGCCGGTCTGCTCTGACCGCAGCCGCCGCTTGATTTCGTCCTGCGCAGCCGCGGCTGCGACCTTGGTGGCGTCATGATCCGGCTCGACATCGCCACCTTGCTGCTGCAGTGGGCCACCGGTGGCCTGCTCTTCCTGTGGGTGACGACACGCCACCGGGTGGTCGGCATCGGCTACGGCTGGCTGATGCGGGGCATCAACCTCGCCCTGGCAGCAGGCGCTCTCGTCGCCGGGGTGCGCTACAACCCGGTGCCGCTGCGCGAGCTGTGCAGCGGCCTGGTGGTGGCGGCGACCGCCGTAGCCTTGGTCGTGAGCATCGTGCGTCGAAAGGCTGGGGTTCGCGGCGAGCGTGCGCGCACCGAGCGCCGTAGCGCTCGGGTGGCGGCCATGACCGGCATCGACCGTGCCGCGTCGGAGCGCGACGAGGAGGCGGCCGAGTTCCCGCCAGTGCTCGACATCCCGCCGTTCGTGTTCGGGTTCCTCGGGCTGATCGCCGCATCGCTGTTGGGTGACGGCCCCGTGGCCCTGGCCATGGTGCGCAACGTGGTGGGAGCCGCGTTCCTCGGGTCGGTGACCGACGCCATGCTCCTCGGCCACTGGTACCTGGTGCAGCCCGGCCTCGGGCGCGGGCCGATCCACGAGCTCAACCGCTGGCTGGCGATCATCTGGCCCTTCGAGGTCGCCGCCCTGCTGGTGCCGACGGGCATGGTGTCGGTGCTCCGCGGCACCATCGACGACGGCTACAACGGCCTGCTCGGGTGGTTCTGGGTCGCCTGCGCCATCACGACGATCGTGCTGTCGTTCGTCACCAAGGCCGCGCTGAAGGAACGGGCCTACTCCGCGGTGATGGCCGCTACCGGCCTGCTGTACCTGGCCATCCTCACCGCCTTCGGCACCGACCTGGTGGCCCGGGCGGTGCTGTCCGGCTGATGCCTCAAGCCACGAGGCCTCAGGCGACGAAGTACTTGGACTGGGGGTGGTGGATGATGATGGCCGAGGTCGTCTGCTCCGGGTGGTACTGGAAGCTCGACTCCTCGTTGCACTCGACGCCGATGCGGTCGGCCCCCAACAGCTCGGCCACCTTCTCGTTGTCCTCGAGGTCGGGGCAGGCCGGGTAGCCCCAGGAGTAGCGACCGCCCCGGTACTGCTGGCGGAAGAGCCCGGCGAGGGTGGGACCGTCCTCGTCGGCGAAGCCCCACTCCTCGCGGATCCGCCGGTGCCACATCTCGGCGAGGGCCTCGGTCATCTCGACACTGAGGCCGTGGAGGAAGAGGTAGTCCTGATACCGGTCCTCGGCCTTGAGGCGCATGGCTTCCTCGGTCGACTCCGGGCCCATCGACACGATGTGGAAGGCGGCGTAGTCGGCCTCGCCCGAGTCGACCGATCGGAAGAAGTCGGCGATGCAGAGGTGCGGCTCGACGGCCTGGCGCGGGTACGTGAAGCGGGTCAGCTCCTCGGTGCGGGAGTCGTCCGTCCAGAGCACCACGTCGTTCCCGTCGCTGTTGGCGGCGTAGTAGCCGTAGACCACCTGGGGCACGAGCACGCCCTTGGCTCGAGCGCTCGCCAGCTGCTCCCGCAGCACGGGGCGGATGCGCTCCTTGAAGGCGTCGTCCTTCTCGGCGATCGACTTGTCGGGGCGGAAGCCCCACTGGGTGCGGAACAGCGCCGTCTCGTTGAGGTAGCCGGCGATGTCGTCGAGCGAGAAGCCCCGCACCACCTTGGAGCCGAGGAAGGGCGGCGTGAAGACCGGGTTGTCCACGACGACCTCGGCCGAGCGCTGCGTCGCGCGGGCGGGGTCGATCGTCGGCTTCACCGCGCGCGGCGGGATGTTGCGGCCACCGAGCTTGCGCCCGAAGTCCGCATCCGTCTCGCCCGACCGCTTCAGCTCCATCAGCCGGTCCATGGTGTGGAGCCCCTCGAAGGCGTCCTTGCCGTAGAAGACCCGTCCTTCGTAGATGCTGCGGAGGTCCCGCTCGACGTAGGTGCGGGTGAGGGCGGCACCGCCGAGGATCACCGGGATGTCGGCCAGGCCCTGGGCGTTCAGCTCGAGCAGGTTCTCGCGCATGATCAGCGTGCTCTTCACGAGCAGGCCGCTCATGCCGATGGCGTCGGCCTGCACCTCCTTGGCCTTGGTGACCATGTCCGGCAGGGCGATCTTGATGCCGAGGTTGTGGACCTCATAGCCGTTGTTGCTCAGGATGATGTCCACCAGGTTCTTGCCGATGTCGTGGACGTCGCCCTTCACGGTGGCGAGCACGAGCGTGCCCTTGCCGCCCTGGTCGGCCTTCTCCATGTGCGGCTCGAGCAGCCGGACCGCAGCCTTCATGGTCTCCGCCGACTGCAGCACGAACGGCAGCTGCATCTGCCCGGAGCCGAAGAGCTCGCCGACCACCTTCATGCCGGCCAGCAGGGTCTCGTTGACGATGGCCAGGGCGGCCTTGGACTGCAGGGCCTCGGCGATGTCCTCGTCGATGCCGTTGCGGTCGCCGTCGATGATGCGCTGCTTCAGGCGCTCCTCGACCGTCCAGCCGCTGCGGTCCTCCTTGGTGTCGAGGTCGGCCGAGCTGACCCCTTCGAAGAGCGACATCAGCTCGTGCAGGGGGTCGTAGCCCTCGCGCCGGCGGTCGTAGATGAGGTCGAGGCACACCTCGACGTGGTGCGGGTCCAGGCGGTTCAGCGGGAGGATGCGCCCGGCGTGCACGATGGCGGCATCGAGGCCGGCCTGGTGGCACTCGTGCAGGAACACGGAGTTGAGGACGTGGCGGATCGGCGGGGTGAGGCCGAAGGACACGTTCGACAGGCCGAGGATGGTGTGGCACTCGGGTAGCTCGGACTTGATGAGCTTGATGCCCTCGATCGTCGCCTGTCCGTCACCGCGGCTCTCCTCGATGCCGGTGGCGAGCGTGAGCGCCAACGGGTCGAAGAAGAGGTCGCCGGGATCGAGCCCGTAGCGGTTCACGGCGATGTCGTGGATCTGCTTGGCGGCCCGCAGCTTCCACTCCGGGTCTCGTGCCTGGCCCTGCTCGTCGATGCACGTGGCCACGACGGCCGCGCCGTACTCCTTGGCCAGCGAGAGGAAGCGGTCGAGCCGGGTACCCGGCGCGTCCCCGTCCTCCAGGTTGACCGAGTTGAGGATCGCCTTGCCGCCGATCCACTGCAGACCGGCCTCGATGACGGCCGGCTCGGTGGAGTCGAGCATCACCGGCACCGTGATGGCGGTGGCGTAGCGCTTGGACAGCTCGTCCATGTCCTCCACGCCGTCCTCGCCCACGTAGTCGACGCACAGGTCGAGCACGTGCGACCCTTCGGCCACCTGCTCCTGGCCGATGCGGACGGCGTTGTCCCAGTCGCTGGCCAGCATCGCGTTGCGGAACTTCTTGAAGCCGTTCGCGTTGGAGCGCTCGCCGACGACGAGGAACGACGGCGCCTGGTCATAGGGCGTGTGGCTGTAGATGGAGGCCAGGCCGGGGTCGGCCGTGATGTGGCGAGCGGCGGGTGTGAGGTCGCGGCAGCGCTCCACGACGGCGCGCAGGTGCTCGGGCGTGGTTCCGCAGCAGCCGCCGATGATGGAGACGCCGAACTCCGTGACGAACCGGGCGTGGTGCTCGGCCAGCTGGTCCGGCGTGAGGTCGTAGTGCATCTCGCCGTTGACCACCGAAGGCAGGCCGGCGTTGGGCAGGCAGGAGATCGGCACCGGCGAGTGCTGGGACAGGTGGCGCAGGTGCTCGCCCATCTCGTTGGGGCCGGTGGCGCAGTTGAGCCCGATGATCTCGGGACCCATGGCCTGCATGGACGTGAGGGCGGCGCCGATCTCGGTACCCGCCAGCATCCGCCCGGTGAGCTCCATGGTGACCTGCACCTGGATCGGCACCTGGCGGCCGGTGGAGGCCATGGCCCGGCGGCAGCCGATGATGGCGGCCTTGCACCCCAGGAGGTCGATCTGGGTCTCGACGAGCAGGACGTCGACCCCACCGTCGATGAGGCCTCGGGCCATCTCCTCGTAGGCGTCGCGCAGCTCGGCGAAGCGGATGTGGCCGAGCGTGGGCATCTTGGTGCCGGGGCCGATCGAACCGGCCACCCAGCGGCCATAGCCGTCGGCCACCTCCCGCGCGAGCACGGCCGACTTGTGGGACAGCTCGTAGGAGCGAGAGGCGAGGCCGTACTCGCCGAGCGGGACGGCGAAGGAGCCGAAGCTCGCCGTCTCGACCACGTCGACCCCGACGGCGAGGAACGCGTCGTGCATCTCCTGCACGAGCTCGGGCCGAGTGTCGACGAGGAGCTCGTTGCACCCCTCGAGGTCTGGCCCGCCGAAGTCGTCGGCGGTCAGGCCCTTCGTCTGCATGTACGTGCCGAAGGCGCCGTCGTAGATGACGACTCGCTCACGCACCGCGTCGAGGTAGCTGCTCATGCCGCAAGTGTACGGGCCGAGCCTTCGTTCCCCCCTAGCGTTATGGCCGTGCTGACGGCCCGGCGGGTGACCAAGAGCTACGGAGCCCAGCTCGTCCTCGACCAGGTCTCGGTCGCGGTCGGGCCACGCACCCGGATGGGCGTCGTCGGCCCGAACGGCATCGGGAAGTCGACGTTGCTGCGCATCCTCGCCGGCCTCGAGGAGCCCGACAGCGGCTCGGTCGAGCGCGCTCCGGCCAACCTCGCCGTCGGCTGGCTCCCCCAGGAGCCGGAGGGGCTGGAAGGCGAGTCGCTGCAGGACTACCTGGCTCGACGCACCGGCGTGGCGCAGGCCGAGAGCGACCTCGAGCAGCGCACGGCCGCCCTGGCCGAGGACTCGTCGACCGAGGCGGTGGAGGCCTACACCGCCGCGCTCGACCGCTTCCTGCTCCTCGGCGGCGACGACCTGGCGGCGCGAGCGGCATCGGTGCTCCACGATGTCGGGCTGCCGCCGGACCGGTTGCACGTCGCCATGTCCGACCTCTCCGGCGGCCAGGCCGCCAAGGCCGCCCTGGCCGCCATCCTGCTGGCTCGCTTCGACGTCTTCCTGCTCGACGAGCCGACCAACAACCTCGACTTCGAGGGCCTGGCCCGTCTGGAGTCGTTCCTCGACGGTCTGCCCGGCGCCGTCATCGTGGTCAGCCACGACCGTGCCTTCCTCGACCGCTCGGCGCACCGCATCCTCGAGATCGAGGAGGAGAGCCATCGGGCCACCGAGCACGCCGGTGGCTGGAGCGACTACGTGGCCAGCAAGGAGCTTGGAAGGACGCAGCAGTACGAGGCCTTCGACAAGTACCAGAGCGAGAAGCAACGCCTGGCCGCCCGCGCTCGCGAGCAGCGGGACTGGGCCGTCTCCGGCGTGGCCAAGGCCAAGAAGAACCCGAAGGACAACGACAAGGCGCAGCGGGACTTCCGCATCAACCGCACCGAGAAGCAGGCGGGCAAGGTCCGGGCGACGGAGAAGGCGCTGGAACGGCTGGAGGCGGTGGACAAGCCGTGGGAGGGCTGGCAGCTGAAGATGCAGCTCGCCCCGGAGGCCCGCAGTGGCGACGTGGTGGCGCGCCTCGAGGGGGCCGTCGTGCGGCGCGGTGCGTTCACCTTGGGGCCGGTCGACCTCGAGATCGGCTGGCAGGAGCGCCTGGCCATCGTCGGGCCGAACGGCAGCGGCAAGTCCACCCTGCTCCAGGCGCTGCTCGGGACACTGCCGCTCGACGCCGGTCGGCGGTTCCTCGGGCCCGGCGTCAAGGTCGGGATGATGGACCAGAGTCGCGGCGCCTTCGGCCGTGGGAGCCGCACGGTGCTCGAGGTCTTCCTCGCCGAGACCGGCTTCACCCGCACTGACGAGGCTCGGTCGTTGTTGGCCAAGTTCGGCCTCGGCGCCGACCATGTGCACCGCAGCGGGGACCGCCTGTCGCCGGGGGAGCGCAGCCGCGCCCTGCTGGCCAGCCTCATGGCTCAGGGCGTCAACTGCCTCGTGCTCGACGAGCCCACCAACCACCTCGACCTGGCGGCCATCGACGAGCTCGAGCGTGCCCTCGACGGCTACGAGGGCACGCTGCTGCTCGTGACCCACGATCGGGCGCTGCTCGACGCCGTGCACGTCACCCGGAGCATCACAGTGACGGCCGGTAGTGTCGCCAGCCGTGAGCTTCTACACCCGGAAGGGTGACGACGGCACCACCGGGCTGCTCTACGGCGGCCGGGTGCGCAAGGACGATGCGGCCCC
>CADCTF010000001.1 GCA_902805655.1 uncultured Acidimicrobiales bacterium | reverse complement strand
TTGTGATGTCCCCCCAAATCCGCCAACCGAAGCGCCGTTGTGCATCGATTGTGATGCTGTTGTGCGCCAGTTTGATCTCTCTTACCCCCCTGTTCCATTCTGAGCCGGCCAGCGCCGCCATCGGCTCGGCTCAGGCGGCTTCCGCCGACGCCTTCGTCGACTCGATCGGCGTCAACACGCACATGCACTACGGAGGCACCCCCTACACCGAGAACCCCGGCGGGGTCGTGGAGGCGCTCGAGGCCTCCGGCATCCGCCACTACCGCGACTACGCCTCCCCGTACTACAAGGACACCTACCTCCAGTTCGCCTCCAAAGGCATCAAGATGAGTGCCGTCATGGGCGCCCCCGGCTCGGACTGGTGGCCGATCTCGCTCGAAGACACCTTCCAGACGGCCAAGGCCGTGCACCTGGCTGGCGGCCTCGACTACTTCGAGGGCGTGAACGAGCCCGACATCAACAGCTACATCGACGGCGGAGCGGGATGGGCAGCCAACGCCCGTGCGTTCCAGCAGCGCATCTGGAACATGGTGCGGAGCGATCCGGCCACCGCCTCGAGCGGTCGAGTCGCCGGCCCCGGCATGACCTGGGCCGACGCGACGGGCGAGCTCGGCGACATCTCGGCATGGACCGACGTCACCAACATGCACCCCTACCCGGGCGGCGCCAGCACCCCGGAGAGCGGCCGCATCGCCGCTGACCAGGCAGCCGCCTGGAACAACAACGCCCGCAAGCCCATGGTCGCCACCGAGACCGGCTACCACACCGCGGTCCCGACCGACACCGGCCACGTGGGCGCCAGTGAGCGGGCTCAGGCCATCTACACGCCCCGCCTCTTCCTCGAGTCGTTCGACCTGGGCGTCGAGCGGTCCTACCACTACGAGCTGGTCGACTCACAGGACCACGGAGCCGAGGGCCGCTTCGGCCTGCTCCGCGGCGACCTCTCACCGAAGCCGGCCTACAGCTCGGTGCAGGCGATGATCGCCCTGCTGAACGACAAGGGGCCGCGCTTCACGCCCGGCTCGCTCGCCCACTCGGTCGTCGGTGCCGACGGCGACACCCGGTCCGTGCTGCTGCAGAAGCGGGACGGCACCTTCTGGGTGGCCATCTGGCAGGCGACGAACGTCTTCGACGGAGCCAACGACCGCAACCCCGCTGACCGCTCGGTCACGCTCCAGCTGGGCCAGAGCGCCTCGTCGGTGCGCAGCTTCAGCCCCAACCGCGGCACGCAGGCCACCGCGGCCGCATCCAACACGTCCTCGTTCAACCTGACGTCCTCGGAGGAGGTCACGCTGGTGGAGGTTCGCGGTGCCGGTGGCTCCAACATCCCGGCCCCCACGACCACCACCACCAAGCCCACGACCACGACGCAGGCTCCGACCACCACGACGCAGGCTCCGACCGCCACCACGCAGGCTCCGGCCTCGACGGGCACTCTCGTCGCCAGGATCAACGCCGGTGGCGGTGCCGTCAACGAGAGCGGTATGAGCTGGGCGGCGGACCGGAACTTCACCGGCGGCAACATCGCCGTCACGGCCGAGCCGGTCAGCTCCTCCACGCCGACCGTGGACTCCGACGAGCGCTGGGACGCCTCCGGCTACGCCATCCCCGTCCCGGGTGCTGGCACGTACACCGTGAAGCTGCACATCGTCGAGACCGCCTTCGAGAGCCCCGGGGAGCGCATGTTCGACGTCATCGGTGAGAGCAAGGTCGTCGCCGCCGGCGTCGACCCCTTCGCCCGGGCCGGTGCACGGAACGTCCGCACGGTGCTCCAGGTGGCGGTGCCCGTCACCGACGGCACCCTGAACCTGGCGTTCAACAAGATCCAGGACAACCCCACCCTGACCGGCATCGAGGTCTATGCACCGGTGGGCGGGGCCCAGGCTCCCACCACCACCACACAGGCTCCGACCACGACGGCGACGCCGACCACCACCACGACCAAGCCGACCACCACCACGACCCAGCCCCGCAAGCCCCGCAAGCCTCAGGTCGGCGTGGTCACGGCAGCTGGTGCCGGAGTCATCCAGGACGGACAGCTGGTCTCGGTGGGCGATGTCGCTCCCGGCAAGAACCTGGTGGCCGTGGCTGAGACCGCCTCAGGCGAGGGCTCGTGGCTCGTCAGCGACGACGGCGCCGTCCTCGCTCTCGGCGACGCCGGCTTCTACGGCTCGATGGAGGGCACCCAGCTCAACCGTCCGATCGTCGGCATGGCGGTCACCCCATCGGGGCGTGGCTACTGGATGGTGGCCAGCGACGGAGGGATCTTCACCTTCGGCGACGCCTCGTTCTACGGCTCCACCGGCGCCATCCGGCTGAACCAGCCGATCGTGGCCATGGCCGGGACTGCGAACGGCACCGGCTACTGGATGGTGGCCAGCGACGGAGGGATCTTCACCTTCGGCGACGCTGCCTTCCTCGGCTCCATGGGCGCCGTCCGCCTGAACCAGCCCGTCATCGGCATGGCTGCCACGGAGAGCGGCCGCGGCTACTGGCTGGTGGCGTCCGACGGAGGCATCTTCACCTTCGGCGACGCCGGCTTCCTCGGCTCCACCGGTGACCGCACGCTCGACGCTCCGGTGTCGGGCATGGTGCCCTCACCTGATGGCGCCGGCTACTCGCTGGTCAGCACGAACGGAGTCGTGTACTCCTTCGGCTGAGCACAGCTTCCGGGAACGGGTTCGAGCAACGAGAGAGACGGAGGGCTTCGGCCCTCCGTCTTTCGCGTCCGGTCAGTCGTACAGCGCGGCAGCTCAGTCGTACAGCGCGGCAGCGAGGGGCTCGAGGCGGCCGGCCGTGCTGAAGTCGCTCGGCACCCTCACCTCGCGCACCGGCAAGCCGGCCGCACGACCCGATCGCCATCGATCGGCCAGCAGAGCGGCTCCGGTGGGTGTGGTCAGCTCGTAGCCGCTGTCCCCGAGGCAGGTCGGAAGGTCCTGCATCAGGAGGCGGGTGGGGCCGAGGACCTTGCCGCCCAGCGCGACAGGACCGGTGGTCGTCACGATCGGCCGGTCGAGACGGTGCCACATGAGCACGCCACCCACGACGTCGATGAGGGTGTCCGCCACGTCGTCACCGAAGTACGTCCGCGTGTGGATGTCGAAACCGCCGAACTCACCCTCGGCTCGCTGGCGCAGCTCGAGCACCCGCACCGCATCACGCGTCACGGCGGCACCGAGGCCGGCCCCCGAGATGGCCGCCACCAGGTCGGCGAACGTCGCCGGCGGGGCGCCGGCCGTGCCGTGCACGGACACCTCGGAGACCGTGCGGCCGTCGACGTCGTTGCGGTGCCACTCGATGGTCGCGTAGGCCACTCCCAGCCGCCCCGGGAGGTCGTCGAGTCCAGACGGGTCAGCTCCCAGGCCCAGCAGGGCTGCCATCCACAGGTTGCCGGCGATGCCGGAGGGGCAGTGGAACTCGAGCGAAGCCATGGCGGTCCCGTGACGTGAGCGGAGCAGGCCGCTCGCACTGTACACACGCCCCGTCAGCCTCCCACCACGGTCTGTACTCTTTGGCCCATGGGTTGGATGAAGCGCATGGCCGAACGAAGCGAGACCACCGGTGACGTAGGCGTGGCGGTGATAGGGGCCGGCTTCATCGGCCGAGGCCTCGTCGCCCGGCTCGAGGGCAGTCCCGGGATGCGCACTGCGGTGCTGGTGAACCGCACCGTTGAACGGGCCCTCGAGGTCTGGGGGCTGGCCGGCGTGAAGCGAGGCGACGTCGTGGTCAGCGATGACCCGGCCACCCTGACCCAGGCCATCGCCGATCGCCGCCCGGCGGTGAGCCCCTCCGCCGACGGCATCTCCAGCCTGCAGGGGGTGGACGTCGTGGTCGAGGCCACCGGCGCCATGACCTACGGGGCCGAGGTGATCCTCGAGGCGCTCCGTGCGGGTCGCGACGTGGTCTCGATGAACGCCGAGGTCGACGCCACCATCGGCTGGCTGCTGCACGACGAGGCCCGCCGCAACGGCCGGGTCTACACCCTTGGCGACGGCGACCAGCCCGGCGTGCTGCTGCGCCACCTCGAGTTCGTCAACGGCATGGGCTTCGAGGTCGTGGCTGCCATCAACTGCAAGCGGAACCTCGACCTGTACCAGAACCCGACCGACAGCCAGCCCTACGCGGATCGTGACGGCACCAGCGTGCTCATGACCACGGCGTTCGGCGACGGCACCAAGATGCAGATCGAGAACGCGTGCGTCGCCAACCTCACCGGCCTCGTGCCCGACCGCCGGGGCATGCACGGCGTTCCCACCACGCTGGAGCATGCGGTGCGGGACGTCACCGCGCCGCTCTCGCGTCGGGGCGTCGTGGAGTACACCCTCGGCGGCGACTTCGCCGGTGGGGTGGCCGTGATCGGTCGGGGCGAAGGGCCCCTCGTGCAGCCCTACATGAAGTACTCGAAGATGGGCGACGGACCCGACTACCTGTTCTTCCGGCCGTACCACCTCCTGCACTTCGAGGTGCCGTGGACCATCGCCGACGTCGTGCTCGATCGCCAGGGACTCGGTGAGCCGGTCGGCCCGCCCGTGGCCGACGTCGTGGCCGTGGCCAAGCGGGACCTGAAGGTCGGGGAGCGCATGGACGGCATCGGCGGCTACTGCGCATACGGGCACGTCGACACGGCGGCCTCGGCCGAGGGCTTCCTGCCGATGGGCCTGGCGGAGTACGCCACGGTCGTGCGGCCCGTGGCCATCGACCAGCCGGTGCCGCTCGACGCGGTGGAGATCGATCCCTCGGCTGCCATGGTGCAGCTCCGCACCGAGCAGGCGTCACGCGTCCAGGCGCAGTCGTCCGTGCCCGCCTGATCGGTTGAGCGAGCAACACGACGCCGGGCGTCGGGAGACGGGGCACATGCCGCTCGTCGGCCTGGTGCCCGCCGGGGGCGTGGCCTCCCGCCTCGGGGCCATGCCCTGCAGCAAGGAGATCCTGCCGGTCGGCATCGGCGATGGCCCGGGGACGGCGCGCGTCGCCTGCGATCCGCTGCTCGAAGCCTTTGCCTCCGCCGGCGTGCGCCGGTGCGTCATGGTGCTGGGCCACGGCAAGTGGGACGTGCCGGCGTTCCTGGGTGACGGGTCCCGCGTCGGGCTGGACCTCGCGTACCTCACGGTCCGGGAGTCACCGAACGGGCCCACCACCCTCGATCGCGCCTACGAGCACGTACGCGGCTGCCGGGTCGTCTTCGGCTTCCCCGACATCCTCATCGGGCCGAGCGACCTGTTCGACCCGCTCGTGCAGATGCAGGAGGAGGGGGGAGCCGACGTCGTGCTCGGCCTCTTCCCGGCCGCTGATCCCTCGCTCGTCGACATGGTCGAGCTCGACGACGACGGACGCGTCCGGGCCGTGCTGCCCAAGCCCGAGCAGACGAGCCTGCGGTACACGTGGCTGGTGGCGGTGTGGGGTGCGGCGTTCACCGAGCTGCTCCACGACGGCGCGCCGTGGGCCGCAGACGGACGCGAGGTCTACGTCGGTGACGTGATCAACGCTGCCGTTCGCTCGGGGCTGACCGTGATGGGGTCAGTCGTTCCCGACGGCCACTACCTCGACGTGGGGACGCCGGCCAAGCTCGCCGCGGCGTTGCGCGGCGAGCTCGGCGGCGATCAGGCCGATCAGGCCGAGGGCACGCCTCGACCGACGGCGAGCACCTGAGATCCGTCGAGGTCCTCGACGGCCAGGATCCTGCGGCCATCCACGACGACCGGCGCATCCTTCTCCGGCAGCAGCTTGATGAGGTCGCGGAAGGCCGGGTCGATGGTGGTGATGACGCACACCTCGGCCTTCTCCACTGCGTCGGCCAGTGAGTCGGCCACCCGCACCGAGCTGGCGCGCGCGCCCAGCTGAGCCGCACTGACGAGCGGGTCGAAGACGGTGACCTCGGCCCCGCGCTCGAGGAGCTCGTCGACCACCGTCAGCCCGGGAGACGACCGGAGGTCGTCGGTGCCCGCCTTGAACGCGACGCCGAGCACGGTGACCCGACGGCCGTCGAGGCCCCCGACCGCTCGTTCGGCCATGGCGACCACGCGCCCCGGCTGGCTCTCGTTGATCGTCTGCACGGCGTCGAGCAACGGGTGGGTGTGACCCCGACGGGCCTGGGAGACCCGAAGCGCGGACAGGTCCTTCGGGAGGCAGCTCCCGCCGTAGCCGCAGCCGGCCTTGATGTAGGAGAGGATCTTCGGGCTGATGATCTGCTCGCCCACCTTCGGGCTCAGCCGGCGATCCACGTGAATGATGCCGAGCACGTCCTCGACGTCCACGTCCGGGAACGTCTCGCTGATGCGCCCGATCTCGTTCGAGAACGAGATGAGCGTCGCGAGGAAGGCGTTGGACGTGTACTTGGCCAGCTCCGCCGTGGTCGGCGGCACCATCACGATCGGCGAGTTGAGCGGGCCGTACAGCTCGCGCAGCATCTCGCGACCCCAGTCGGACGAGCAGCCCACCACCACGCGGTCGGCGTGGGTGAAGTCGTCGACCGCAGTGCCTTCGGCCAGGAACTCGGGGTTCGCGGCGACGGCGGTCGGGGACGACCCGGCCGCGGCGCCCTCGGCGAACAGCGGGGCCACCAGGCTCTCGGTGGTGCCGGGCACGACCGTGCTGCGCACGGCGACGACGCGACGACGCGGCTCGGCGGCGAAGAGCTGCGCCACCTGCTCGGCGGCACGGTGCAGGAAGCTGAGGTCGATGGCACCCTCGCCGTCGGGAGGGGTCTGCACGGCCAGCAGGACGACGTCCGCCGCCTGAACCTCGGCCAGATCACCGCTCACCCGGAACTTGCCGGACGCCAGCGTGCCCTCGAGCAGCTCGGGCAGCCCCGGCTCGTAGAAGGGCGCGGTGCCGCTGGCGATCGAGTCCCGCCGGTTCGGCTCCACCTCGATGCCGGTCACGTCGTGGCCGAGCGACGCGAGGCCCACGCCGGTCACGAGTCCTACATAGCCACAGCCGACAACGGCAACCTTCATCGCTCCTGCTCCGTCCGGTAGTAAGTGAGGGTGCGGAGGAGACCCGTTCGCAGGTCAACCTCCGGCGACCACGGGATGGTGGCCTTGGTCTTGGTGAGGTCGGGACAACGCCGGTTGGGGTTGTCGGTGAGGTAGTCGGCCTCGTCGCTGGTGGCCAGCTCGACACCCAGTGTGCCGCCGGCCACCTCGTCCATCAGGCGGGCCGCGTCGCCGATCGAGATCTCCGTGTCGTTGCCGACGTTGAACGCCTCGCCGCCCTGGCCGGACACGAGGACCTGCAGCATGGCGACCACGAAGTCGGACACGTAGCAGAAGCTGCGGGTCGGACGGCCGTCGCTGAACAGCACGATCGGCTTCTGCTCGACGGCCGCCTTCATGAGGTCGGGGACGATGCGGCCGTCGTCGAGGCGAAGCCTGGGGCCGTAGACGTTGAAGGGCCGGACGATCTGCACGGGCGTGCCGTACAGCTGGTTGAAGGTGACGCACAGCGTCTCAGCGAGGCGCTTCGACTCGTCGTAGCAGGCACGCGGCCCGATGCTGGAGACATGGCCCCAGTAGGTCTCGGGCGTCGGGATCCGGTCTGCCGGCGGGTCGCCGTAGATCTCGCTCGAGCTCAACATCAAGAAGCCCTCGACCGGCTGCTCCCGGCAGAGCTCGAGGAGGTGACGGGTGCCGTTGACGTTGACGTCGATCGTCTCCAGCGGATGCTGCCGGTACCAGATCGGTGATGCGACGCTCGCCCCGTGCACGACCCAGTTCACGGGTTCGTCCACCGCCACGCCCACCGAGACGTCGGCGGTGGTGAAGGACACGTCGTCGCGCCCTTCGAGGTGGGCCAGCCGTGAGGCGACCCCGGTGACGAAGTTGTCGTAGCAGAGGATGCGGCATGGCTTGTCGAGCCGCGTGTTCGCGTGGGCGATGGCGTCGACGAAGTAGCTGGGGAGGAAGCCGGCTGCGCCGGTGATCAGGATCGTCGTGCCGGACAGGCGCTCGAGCGCCGGCCAGGCGCGCTCGACGATGCTGTCCATGTCCTCGGTGATGACGGGGTTCAGCCCGGTGGAGCTCGTGGTGCTCATCTGGTGGATCGCTTCCGCTCGTGTCGGGGCGACCTTGCTGTCGCCTGGGGGGTGGTTCGGGGGGTGGGGCTGGTGCCGGGCATCGGGATGATCACCGCTGGACGCCCTGGGGCGCGAGAAGCGGCCATGACGCGTCCTTCTCGGACACGACGGTGATCTCCATCGGCCAGGCGATGCCGAGGGCCGGGTCGTCGGGGCGGTATCCCTGCTCCGCGCCCGGCGTGTAGAACTCGCTCACCTGGTACATCACCTCGGCGCCATCGGTCAGGGCTTGATACCCGTGCGCGAACAGCTCCGGGACGTAGAGGGCAACGTGGTTGTCGTCGCTGAGCTCCACCTGGAAGTGCTGGAGATGGGTCGGCGAGTCCGGCCTCAGGTCGACGATGACGTCGACGATCCGCCCGCGGGTGCATCGCACCAGCTTGGCCTCGGCGGCCGGGGGGAGCTGGTAGTGCATGCCGCGCACGGTACCGGCCTTGCTGTTGAACGACAGGTTGCACTGCGCAACCGCCGGTGTGAGGCCGTGCTCCTCGAACTCGTGCGCGCAGTACGTACGGGCGAAGTAGCCCCGCTCGTCGGCGCGCGGCTCGAGCTCGAGGACGAAGGCGCCGGCCAGGGGTGTCTCGGTGAAGATCATCGGGCGACCCGGCTGCTCACGCCCAGACCTTCCAGGGGGGGTTGCCCGCGCTCCAGAGCGAGTTCAGCTCGGTGTAGTCGCGGAAGGTGTCCATGCCCATCCAGAAGCCCTCGTGCGGGAAGACCGACAGCTGGCCGTCGGCGGCCAGCTTTCCGAGCGGACCCTGTTCGAGGAACAGGCCTTCGTCGTCGGACAGGTAGTTCAGCATCTCGCGCTGGAAGGCGAAGAACCCACCGCTCACGAGGCCCTGCACCATCTGCGGCTTCTCGTTGAACTCCACGATCTGGGCGCCTTCGACGCGCATCTCGCCGTACCGTGACGTCGGGTGCACGGCCGTGACGGTGCCGATGCGCCCTTCGGCGTAGTGCCGCTCGAGCAGCGCGTCGAGGTCGACGTTCCCGATGCCGTCGCCGTAGGTCATCATGAAGATGTCCTTGTCGAGGTGCTGGCGCACCCGGGAGATGCGTCCGCCGGTGCCGGTGAGCAGGCCGGTCTCGATGCAGCTGATCTCCCAGTCCTCGTCACCGTTCTTGTCGTGGAAGATCGGCTCGTGGTCGTCGCTGAGGCACAGGGTGAAGTCGGACAGGTGCTCGCGGTACCGGAGGAAGTACTCCTTGATGTCGAAGGACCGGTACCCGAGGGCCAGGACGAACCTGCGGAACCCGAAGTGCGAATAGGTCTTCATGATGTGCCACAGGATCGGCTTGCCGCCGACGTCGACGAGTGGCTTGGGCACCGTCTCGGTCGCCTCCCGCAGGCGGGTGCCAAGCCCGCCACACAGGATGACTACAGGGATCTCAGCTACCGGGGTGGTCATCGATGCTCCTCTTGGGGACTGCACGTTCATGGACGGTTTGGGTGAAGTGTGACCGACGCTGTGGGCGCGCGCCGAGCGGAGTGGGGCGCCAACGGCGCATCACTCCAGGATGAAGCTGGTAGGGGCGGGGGAGTCCTGGAGCGCCGGGGACGGGGACTTGTCCCGCAGTGCTCGCAGACAGCCGACGACAGCCCGCACGGCAACCGATTGGGCAGTGCCGCCGAGGATGGCGAGATCGAGCCACATCGACCAGTTCTCCACGTAGAAGATGTCGAGTCGACGGTACGCGGAGAACGAGGGATTGTCTCGCGCCTCCATCTGCCAGAGCCCGGTGATCCCCGGCCGCACGCTGTGCCTGGAGGTCGAGAGCTCGAGGTCGAACTCCGCCACCTCCCGGGCCAGCGCAGGGCGCGGTCCGACGAGGCTCATGCTGCCGCGGAGGACGTTCCACAGCTGCGGCAGCTCGTCGAGGCTCGCAGCCCGGAGGAAGCGTCCGGCTCGGGTGACCCGCGGGTCGTGCGCCGCCTTGAACAGCGGGCCGGTGCGGGCGTTGCTGTGAGCCAGCTCGGCCAGCCGCGTGTCGGCGTCGATCGTCATGGTGCGGAACTTGTACATGGTGAACGGCTTGCCGTCCTCGCCGATGCGCTCGCTCCGGTAGAGCACCGGACCGCGGTCCTGCAGCCAGATGGCCGCGGCGATCAAGGCGAGCAGCGGAGCAGTGGCCAGGAGGGCCACGGTGCCGATGGCGACGTCGAGCGCCCGCTTGAGCAGCACCTGCCACGAGGAGAGCACCGGGCGCTCGAGGTACAGGAAGGGCTCGTGGGCAAGGGGCACGGAGCGGAGCCGGCGGGAGTCGATGCCCACCAGACCCACGGACAGCTGCACGTGCACGTTGGCGGCGGTCAGCGTCCGCACGAGCCGGTTCAGCGTTCCCGACGGCACACCGGAAGCGGCGATGACGACGCCGTTGGCTCCGGCCGCTCGAACCACGTCGAGCGTGTGGGCGCCGAGCCACGGGCCGTCGACCTCGCTCAACGGCAGGTCGGCGGGCGACACGACGCCGGCCACCCGGTACCCGAGCTCGGGATGGCTGGAGAGGAGATCGACGAGGGCGCCGCCGTCCCGGCCCGACGCCACGACCACGATGGGGCGGCTGAACTTGCCTCGGCCGCGTGCCGAGCTGACGCTGCGGCTGAAGATGCCCCGGAGGAGCGCAGCCACGAGGAAGGTCACGACCGCACCCGATGCCGCGGTGCGGACGTGGGCCGCATCCAGGGCCACTGCCTCGGCGACGAGGAAGAGGGCGCCGGACATCGCGCAGGCGTAGAGCAGGCGACCCACCTCGACCGAGCGCACGGCGCACACGCGGGACAGGTAGAGCTCCTTGGACCGGAACACCAACAGGGTCACGGCGGTGGCGGTGGCCGCGACTCCCACCAGGCGCAGCGGCTGCTGTCGGAACGACGGCTCGGCCGCCAGGGCCAGCACCCATGCGAAGAGCGCCGCGACCGTGTCGAGGCCCAGCAAGGTGCGCCGGAGGTGGGACGTGGCGATCACGGCGGGCGTGGTGGCGGTGGACTCGACCGGCGAGTCCGACGAGGCTCCTGCGTCCGCGATGGCCGCTGCGGCCTGCGCCGGTTCGTGCTGGCGAGCAGGGCCCGGCCGGTCAAGAGTGTTCCGCCTCATAGCCACTCAGAGTAGCGACGGTGTTGGGCGGCGGCTACCGGTGCAACTAACTCGAATCGCCCGAAACCGGCGCAACCGGGCCGGATTGGGCTGTGTCCTTCGTCACATTGCCCTCCGGACGTGCGCGTCTCGACCACGTACCGTGCTCGACCGCAGTCAAGCGAAGGCGGCGAAGACCTCCTCGAGCGCCTTGAGCTGCCCGCCCGATGTGGAGGAAGGGACGAGGATCGGTGTGTCGACGCCGGCGTCGTGCCACGCCTCGACACCCTCCCTCACCTCCGACGCGCTGCCGTAGAGGGTCACGTCGGACAGCCACCGGTCCGACATGAAACCGGGCACTGCGTCGCGGTCACCTCGGCCCAGGGCGGCCTCGATGCCGTCCATCTCCTCGACGTAGCCCGCTTCCTTCCAGTAGTTCCGGTAGTTCGGCAGGGCGACATAGCTGCTCAGCGTCTTGCGGTTCACCCCCGCCGCCGCCTTGCGGTCGTCGTCGATGGTGGTCGGCACCATGTTCCCCACGAAGAACCCGGCTGCCCGACGCTCGGCCGGCACGGTCCGCAGCGACTCGCCCATGTGGCTGCGGGCCCCGTTCGCCCACACGGCGCCGTCGGCGATCTCCACGGCGAGGCTCAGCATCTTCTTGCGCAACGTGGCCAGCACGATCTTCGGCATCGGCGCCCGGTCGCCCACGGCGGCGCGGAGGTCGGTCACGTACTGGCGGATGTCGGTGAGGGGCCGGCCACCCTGCATCCCCATGCGCTGCAGCGCCGGCGCATGGCTCACCCCCAGGCCGAGATGGAAGCGGCCGCCACTGACCTCGGCCGCATACGAGGCGGCCGCCGCCAGGTCGGCGGCGCGGCGGTGGTAGATCGGTTGGATCGCCGTGCCGAAGATGACCCGCTCGGTCACGTGGGCGAGCGACACCGACAGCGACATGAGATCGCCGAGGGAGGGGCTGAAGATGCCCTCGTAGCCTCTGCTCTCCACCTCGCGGGCGATCTCGAGCGTACGGACACGGCGGCCGGGGACGGCGGCCAGGGAGATGGCTGGCAGGCGGGACATGCCGGACCCTAGCGCCGAGGCGATCGGGCGCATCGTCCGAACAGCTGTTCGCTACTATGGGAATCCATGCCGGCTGCACCGTCCACCTCCGTCTCCGGGCTGCACCACCTACAGCCCTCGCTGCTCGGTTGGCACGAGCCGGCCCTCGGCGCCGGTCTCGGCGGGCTGCGCCGGGAGCACCTGGCATCCGGCGCCTGGGTCGACGTGGCGACGTCGGTGGTCGACGGAGCGTACACCCTGTTCGAGGAGGTGCTCGCCGCCGCACCGTGGGCCGGGCACGAGCGGCCGATGTACGACCGGGTGGTGCCCGAACCAAGGCTGACCACCCGCCGGTGGGCGGGAGCGCCGGCGCTGGTGCACGACCTCGGTTCCCTCCTGTCCGAGCACTACGGGGTCGACCTGAGCACCATCAGCGCCAACCTCTACCGCTCGGGAAGCGACAGCGTGGCCTGGCACGGCGACCGCATCGGCCGGGATCGCCCGCAGGCCGTCGTGGCCGTGCTGTCTCTCGGTGCGACGCGGCGGTTCCTCCTGCGGCCACGCCCCGGGGGTCCGTCGCGGCGCTACGCCCCGGCGTCCGGCGACCTCTTGGTGATGGGCGGCACCTGCCAGCGCACCTGGCAGCACAGCGTGCCGAAGTGCGCGGTGGCCGGCCCGCGCATCAGCGTGATGTTCCGAGAGGGCTACTAGCCGGACCGTGCGCTCACTCGGAGACCTCGGCCAGCACGGACGGGATCTCCTCGAGCAGCTCCCGAGCCAGGTAGCCGAGGCCGCGGCGCCGCCGCCCGACCCTGTCGGCTGCTTCGGCGTGCGCGTGCACGCCGAACACTGCCGCCTGCACCGGATCGTCCACCCTGCCGGCCAGGCCGCACACGATGCCGGCGAGCACGTCGCCCGAGCCGGCCACCGAGAGCCCCGGGCCGGCGGGAGCGGAGCACCACCGTCGGCCGTCGGGGGTGGCGATCCAGGTCAGCTCTCCCTTCACCGCCGTGACCGCGCCGAACCGATCCGCCAGATCGCCGGCCAGCGCCTGCAGGTCGTCATCACCGACCTCGTCCGGTTCGAGGCCGGCCAGCCCGGCGGCCTCCTTCACGTTCGGCGTGAAGATCATGCGGTCCCGGAGGTGAGAGAGGTCACGCGCCCGCGAGCTCAGGCCCTCGAGGGGCAGGGCGTCTATGACGAGCACCCCGTCCGTCATAGACGCCGCCGTGCGCACCGCGAGCTCGGCCGCCAGGCCGGAGTCCATGCACCCGGGGCCGACGAGCACGACGCTCGCCTCCCTGATGCGGTCGGCCAGCACCGCGGCGGCGTCCGGGTGGATGTCTCCGCCGGGGGCCTCGGGCAGCCCGACGACGAGCGCCTCCGGGATGGCGACTCCGAGGGCGGCGGACACGCTCGTCACCGAGGCCACCTGCACCTTCCCGACCTCGCTCCGAAGCGCGGCGACGGCCGAGAGCAGCGCCGCCCCGGGGGTCATCGCCGAGCCGGCGATCACCAGGCAGGTGCCCCGCTCGTGCTTGCCGCCGGACGCCCGGGGAAGTGGCCATCGGGACAGCGCCGCGGAGGTCGTCTCCGCGACCTCAGACGACTGCGGCGGCATCGTCCTCGGTGGTGACGGGTTGATGCTCCTCGACCAGAGGCTCGACGACGTTGTACGACTGCAGGGCGAGCCCGCCGTGCCGGCCCATGCCGAGGTCTCGGGCGAAGGTCGTCACGGAGCAATGGGCGAGCGGGGCTTCGTCGGAGATGGCGAGGATCTCGGCTTCGGTGAGCGACTCGAGCACGTACCGGAACATGGCCACCACGACCTGATGGGTGACGATCAGCACCCGCTCGTCGGCGAAGTCCCGACACAGCGCGTCGAGGACGTTTCGGACCCGTAGGGCCACGTCGCACCAGCTCTCGCCGCCAGGGGGCCGGTGGTAGAACTTGCCCAGGAAGGCACGATGCTCGGCCTGCTCGGGGTGCCGAGCGATGATGCCCGGCTTCGTCAGGCGGTCGAGGATGCCGAACTCTCGCTCGCGAAGCCGCTCGTCGACGTAGTGCTCCACGTCATCGTGGGCCCGGCCCGAGGCCTTCAGCGCTTCGAGCGCCGTCTGTCGGGCGCGCACGTAAGGCGACGTGAGAATCACCGTCGGCCGGTCGTGCTCCGGCTGGCGGCGCAGCCAGTGGCCGAGGGCAGCGGCCTGGCGGTTGCCAAGGGTGGACAGGGGCACATCCATGTCCCGAATGGCGATGTCGATGATCTCGGCACCCGTTGCCTCCGCCTCGTCGCGCGCCACGTTGCCCGCGCTCTCGCCGTGGCGGACGACCCAAAGCTTCTCCGGCCAGCTCATCCGGTGGGGCGTACCCGCAGCGCGCGTGCGGTGAACCCTGGACAGCACTCGGGTTGGACTCGCGTGCACTTGGGTAGCGGGAGCGCAGCAACACATCCTTTAGAGGAGGAACATGACTGCCGCTCGCTCGAGTGCAATAAGCAACACCACCATCGGCCAGAAGCTTGCCCTTGCCATTGGCGTGGTTTACACGCTGGTTGGCATTCTCGGTTTTGTTGTGACCGGGTTCGACAACTTCGCCGGCGTCACCGGCGAGACGCTGCTCGGCTTCGAGGTCAACCCGCTGCACAACATCGTCCACCTGCTCATCGGCGTCGCCGGTCTCGCCCTCTGGCGCACCCGGGAAGGCGCCAAGACCTATGGCCTGCTGCTGGCCGTCGGCTACGGCCTGGCCTTCGTCTACGGCCTGTTCGCAGCCGGCAACGATGACATCAACTTTCTCTCGATCAACGGCGCGGACAACGGCCTGCACCTTCTGAGTGCGCTGGCCGGCGTTGCCGTCTACCTGCTTGCCGACGATCGGAACCGGTCGGGAAGCCGCACCCGCTAATCCGGCGCTCCCCCGGGAGCAGCAGCACCCCTGAACGCGAAATGCGCCGGCGCCCATCGGGCGCCGGCGCATTTGTCGTTGCGGTCGATCAGTCTGCGGGCAGGCCCCGGTCGGCGGTCACCGAGTCGTAGGACGCGTAGTCCTCGGAGGTGTCGTCACCGTGCTCGAACTCCAGCAGGCCGGTCTGGCCCCACCGCTCGCGGAGCCATCCGTCGTTGGCATCGAGGAGGCCGAGCTTGCGGACGTTCGGCACGAGCTTCGAGAAGAACTGACGCTGGAACTCACTGAAGATGCCGTGCGTCCCCGGGTCGTTCGTCTGCTGGATGGCGCTCATCAGCGCCGGCAGGTCGACGCCCATGCGGTCCCAGACCTCGGGCGTGGTGGCCCGTGCCCGGCTGCGGCCGGTGTTCTCGAACAGGAACTCCTGACGCTCGAGCAGCTCGGCCGAGGAGAGATCCCCGTAGAGCTCGCCGAGGCTCAGGATGCCGAAGGCCACGTGACGGGCCTCGTCGGACATCACGTAGCGCAGCAGCTTCTTCAGGAGCGGCTCCGACGTTGAACGGTGCAGCTGACCGAAGGCGGCGAGGGCGAGGCTCTCGATGATGATCTGCATGCCGAGGTAGGCGATGTCCCACCGGCTGTCCTCGATGAGGGCGGTGAGCTGCTCGTCGAGGAAGGGGCTGATGGGGTAGTGGTCGCCGACCTTGGTGTCGAGGTAGCGAGCGAAGACCTCGACGTGGCGGGCCTCGTCCATGACCTGCGTCGCGGCGTAGTACTTGGCGTCGATCCAAGGCACCGTCTCCACGATCTTCGCGGTGCAGAGCAGGGCGCCCTGCTCACCGTGCACGAACTGGCTGAGGCGGGCCTTCAGCAGCTCGATGCCGAGAACGGTGAACTCCTTCTCGCTCCAGGACGCGATGGGCGATCCGGGCACGTGCTTGGCGGCGCGGATGAACGACGGCACGGCTTCGTCGCCCATGTCGGCGACGAGCCACTCGAGGTCGACCTCGGTGGCCCAGTCAAGGTCGTTGACCCCGCTCCACTGCGCCTCGGTGGCCTTGTTGTAGAGGGTTACGAGCTTGGGCCGCTCACGTTCGTAGTTCCACGTGAAGATGCGGTCGGCATGGTCGCGAACGATCTTGATCGTGTCGTCGACTTCGGAGCGCGGGGGCAGGTCCATGATGGTCAAGGCGTCGTCCTTTGGCTGGTGCTCGGAGTGGTGAGGGGCGGGAGCGGTGCTTCGGCCAGCTGCCACGCTTCTTCGGAGGGCAGGCCGAGGGAGAGCAGGATCTGGGCCGCGAGAGCGGGGCCGGGGTCGGCGTGGAGGTGGCCGTCGAGCCACGCGGCGATGGTGGCCCGCACGGCTCCTCCGACGACGCTCTTCGCAGTGTCGGCGCTGCGGGCGTCGAAGCGGCCTGACTGCACGCCTCGATCGCACTGGCGGGCGAGGAGGACGCCGAGGTGGCGGCGGACAGCGTCTCGCGCCAGACCGACCTCCACCAGGAAGCGGCCGGAGGAGGGATTCTCGCCGGCCCACGTGACGAGGTGTCGAGCCAGCGCCGCCACTGCGGCAGCCGGGTCCTCGATGGAGGACGTCGCCGACGAGATCGTGGCTGCCAGCTGCTCGGCGACGTCTTCGAGGGCGGCGGCGAGGATGGCGTCCTTCGATTCGAAGTAGCTGTAGAAGGTGCCGAACCCGACGTCCGCCTGCTCGGTGATCTCGGCGATGCCCGTGCCGTCGGGGCCCTTTGTGCCCATCAGGTCGAGGGCGGCCGCGAGCAGTCGGGCGCGGGTCAGCTCACGGTTGCGCTCCCGACGCCCCACCCTGGTCTCGACGACCGTCAACGCCTGCCCCCGAACTCGATTGGCGAATCGAGTTCGATCATAGAGTCATCGGCTCGCAGGCACAAGGGTGCGCGCGATCACGCCCTCCCCAGATCGCTGGAGGGCGAACGCTGGCGCGCTGGGAGCAGTGGTCCGCTGCTGGATGGCTCAGCCGGGTTCGACTACCGCGGCGGGGATGCCGCGGAGACCGGCCCAGGCCAGGTCGGTCACCAGGCCGGCCAGCTCCTCGGGCGAGAGCCCGGGTTGGTTCGCCACCCAGTGGCGGGAGACGCCGTCGGCCATGCCGGTGATGGCGTGGGCCAGGAGGAGGCGGTGCTCGAGGCTGATGTCGGCGTCGATCATCGAGGCGATCGTCTCGGCCATCGCCTGCTCGGCCTGCATCGCCGCCTTGGCGAACTCCTCGTCGCGAAGGGTGCCGCCTGCGAAGAGCAGGCGGAACGAGGCCCGATCCTCGCTCACGAACCGGAGGTAGGCGGCGAACCCGGCCTCGACCCGCGCCCGCGGACCGATGGCGTTCCTGCTGGCCTTGGCGATGGTGTCCCGCAGCTCCGAGCCCACGTCGCCGAGCAGCTCGAGGAAGAGCTGTCGCTTCGAGCCGAAGTGCTGGTAGATGACGGGCTTGGTCACGCCTGCCGCCCCGGCCACCTCGTCCATCGAGGTGGCGTGGAAACCCTTCTCGGCGAAGGCGCCACGGGCTGCGTCGAGCAGCTGGCGACGGCGGCCGGCGGCCGGCAGGCGAGCGGGCACGAGGTCAGAACACGATGACGGAGCGGGCTACCTCGCCACCCTTCATCGCGTCGAACGCCTCGTTCACCTCGTCCAGCTTGATCTCTCGCGAGATGAGCTCGTCGAGCTTCAGCTCACCGCTCTGGTAGAGCGCGAGCAGCTTCGGGATCTCGGTGTTCACGTTCGAGGAGCCGTACCAGCAGCCCTTCAGGGTCTTGGCCGTGTAGATGGCGCCGAAGGCCGGGTTGAAGACGAGGTTCACGTCGAGCCTCGGCACACCGACCAGCACCGTCTCACCGCCGCTGCGGGTCATGGCCATCGACTGCTCGATGGTCGACTGCAGGCCGATGACCTCGAAGGCGACGTCGGCCCCCCGCCCACCGGTCAGCGCCTGCACCTGTGCCACCGGGTCGCCGTCGGAGGCGTTGATCGTGTCGGTCGCCCCGAAGCTCTCCGCCAACCGCAGCTTGGTGTCGTTCATGTCGATGGCGATGATCCGCTCGGCGCCGGCGATGCGGGCTCCCTGCACCACGTTGAGGCCGACCCCACCGCACCCCACGACGGCGACCGTGTCGCCCTTGCGGATGTCGGCCGTGTTGGTGGCCGCGCCGACACCGGTCTGCACGCCACAACCGAGGAGCGCAGCGATCTTCAGCGGCACGTCCTTGTCGATGCGGACGGCGCTGATGGCCGGCACCACGGCAACCTCCGAGAAGGTCCCGCACAAGGCCATCTGCTTCAGGGCGTGACCTTGGGACGTCATGCGGGTCGTGCCGTCCAGCAGCCCGCCCATCATCTGCATCGACGACTTCTCGCACAGGTAGCCCTGGTTCCGCTGGCAGAAGAAGCACTCCTGGCAGTTCGGTACGAAGGTCAGCACGACGTGGTCACCGACCTCGAACCCCGTGACGCCGGAGCCGACCTCTTCCACCACGCCGGCCCCCTCGTGGCCGAGCACCATCGGTGGCCCGAGCGGGATGGTGCCGTTCTGCACCGACATGTCGCTGTGGCACACCCCCGACGCCGCCAACCGGATCTTCAGCTCACCGGCGTGCGGCGCCTCGTGCTCGACGTCGTCGCGGATCTCCAGCGGCGCCTGCAACGCGGTCAGAACTGCGGCCTTGCCCATGTGTCGGTCCCTTCGAGAGCGTGATGGCCACCTTACCGACGAGTAATCGGACGCTCGCGCTCATCGCGCTCCGCCGCCCCGATGCCGTAACCGAAGACGATGGCCGGCGCGAGCAGCGCGGACCCGACCGCCATGGTGGCGGCCACGAGGGTCACCATCCAGTCCTCGAAGCCCGTGGCGAAGCCCCAGAAGAACACGGCGATGGCGATGGCGAAGAGGCCGTAGCCGGCCCGCTTGCCCAGCGACACCAGGCTGCGAATGCGTTCTCGCTTGCGCATCACCGGGTCCGCCGCGCTAGGCACCGGCACGGCTCCGTTCGTGGCGAATCTCGTCAGGGAGGGTGAGTCCGGGGTCGGTGGACATGCGACCCTCGAGCGCGCCCTGTACACGGAGGTAGTCGCCCGCCGCCGCGACGTCGTGCACGCGGTAGATGACCCCGGGCCGCCACCCCACATAGCCCAGGGCGGCCAGCGTGCCCGCCAGGCGTTGTCGCGGTGGGCGACCGGTGAGGGCGCCGATGAAGTCCTTGCGGGACAGCGCCAGCAGGCACGGCCTTCCCAGCCCGAGCACCCGCTCCATCCCTTGCAGGAGCTCGATCGACTGGGCCGGCGTCTTCGAGAAGTCGATGCCCGGGTCCAGGATGATCGAGTCGGGGGCGACGCCGAGGTCGACGGCGGCGGCCATGCGGGCAGCCAGGAGCTCGACCACGTCGGAAGCGACGTCTTCGTACAGCGAGGGATCCTGCAGGCGTTGCTTCGGTCGGGCCCGGGTGTGCATGACCACCAGTGCCGCACCCGAGCCGGCGGACATGGAGGCCACCTCCGGGTGGAGCAGGGCACTGACGTCGTTGACGATCGCCGCACCGGCTGCCAGCGCCGCCTCGACCACGCGGGGGCGGTAGGCGTCGACCGAGATGACGGCCGCCGGCCTGTGGTGGAGGACCGCCCGGATGAGGGGCACCACCCGCTCGATCTCCAAGGACTCGTCGAGCTCGGCCATGTTCGTGATGGCGGACTGGCCCCCGACGTCCAGGATGTCGGCACCTTCGTCGAGGAGGCCGAGCGCTCGACCGACCTGGTCCGCCAGCGAGTCGTCGGCCCGCCCGTCGGAGAACGACTCGGGGCTCGCGTTCACGATGCCCATCAGCCGCGGGTGGGTCAGGTCGATCTCCGCGTCCTTGGCCACGAGTCGCGGGGCCCCGGTCGCGTCCACCACCCGAGGCTAACAACGGGCCGGGCGCCGCCTGCCTCACCGGGTCGGGACCGGAAAGATGCGCCATATGCCCCAGGATGACCACGGTGCGTCACAACGGACGCGCCATGGCGCCTCAACGTGTGGTTTCCTCTCTCACAGTGACTATCGATCCCGACGCTGGCGCTGTCCGTGATGTGTCGGGTCGGGTCACGGCCGGAGACCACGCGGCGGCCGAGGGAATGCTGGGTCGGCTCGTCACCCAGCTGGTGGCGGCGGAGTTCGGTGTGGCCTTCGTCTACGCCGCGCTCGAGGAGGTGCTCGCCTCGACGGAGGCCGGGGACGCTGTCCTGGTGGTGGAAGAGGCCGGTCTCGGCCGGCAGGCGTTCCGGGCCGGGCGGCGGCCCATCGTCGGCAGCTGGGCGCGCGGCGTCGTGCAAGCCGGGCAGCTGGGCCTGCACACTCTTCCGGACGGCGCAGCATGCGCCGCGGCGGGCAGCGTGACCGACCTGTGCGCGCTGGCGCTTCGCCTCGACGTGGCGCGACATGACTCGTTGCACGACCCGCTCACCGGGCTGTTGAACCGGCGGTCGTTCGACGTCGAGCTCACCACCGCCTGCAGCCAGGCCGAGCGCTATGGCTGGCCCTTCGGGCTCGTCCTCATCGACGTGGACGGCTTCAAGTCGGTGAACGACCGCCTCGGGCACGCCGCCGGGGACGCGACCCTCCTGGCCATCGGCTCCGAGCTCCGCCGGCGGCTCAGGCTCGGCGACGCCGCCGCACGGATCGGCGGCGACGAGTTCGCGCTCATCGTCCCGGAGGGCGACGAGGATCTGCTCCCGTCGCTGGCGCAGCGCTTGGAGGATGCGGTGCAGGCCGCCGTCCCCGCCGCCGGTGTGAGCGTGTCGCTCGGCCTGGCCATGGCGCCCTCCGAGGGCACCGACTCGGCCCGGTTGTTCCTCCTCGCCGACGAGCGCCTCTATCGCCGGAAGCGCAGATGACGGCGGGCGTCGACCTGCTCGAGCTGGAGCTGCGGCGCCTGCCAGGTGTCTCCTTCGTCGCGTTCACGCATCGCCGGGATGTGCTGGTGGTGCAGCTGGTGGCTGTGGACCCCCCGGACGCCGGCTCTCTGCGGGCGAAGGGCGAGCAGCTCTGCGCCACCCACCTCGATGTGGCCCACGTGCTGGAGATCTCGGCCGGCATGGGAATGCCGAGGGTGCGGGTGGTCAGCGTGGAGCGTCGAACCGCGGACGACCGCTCGATGGTCGAGGTGCGTCTGGCCCACGACGGCGCGCATGCCGTTGGTCGACGTCGCGGTGAGGGAGCGGTGCCGGCGGCGGAGGCCACCCTGGAGGCGCTGGTGCGCCTGGGCGCAGACGTGCCGTTCGCGCCCCAAACCGCCGCCCCGTTCGAGAGCCATCTCGGTGACGGCGTGATGCTGGCGCTGCGATCCGAGGTGGCCGGCGAGCGCTACGGGCTGGCAGTGGCACCGAGCGTCGAGCAGGCCGCGGTTCGTGCGACCCTCCATGCTCTCAACCGCCACCTGGCGGATCAGACCTTCGTGCCGCCGTCGGGCTGAAGCACCTCGTGGCGCCCTCGGGGGCGGAGGAGGTTGACGAGCAGCGAGGCCACGCCCACGCTCATCACCAGATCGCCGAAGGACAGGACCTCCCGGGCCACCGGCACCGGCAGGATGTCGGCCAGCCACATCAGCCGATCGTCCGGTCGTTCCAGGTGCCGCTTGGCACCGAAGTCGAGGGAGGGGGCCTCCTCGGCTGACGAGACGCCCGCCGCCACCACCGCGGCGGGGCGAACCGGCATCCCGCCGTTGACCGTGATGACCGTCAGGTTCATGGCGATGCCCAGGAAGGTGAGGCCCATGCCGCCGAAGTGCAGGTTGGCCAGTGCGAAGGCCGCCAGCAACGACAGCGACGTCACCACCAGGCGCAACCCCCAGGGCGCGCTCACGAAGCCGGCGATCACCTGCACGACGACACCGAGCGCCAGTAGCGGCGCGACGCGGAACGAGACGGTGCCCAGCCGCTCGAAGCTGCCTCCGGTGAGCAGACCCAGAGCGACGCCGACCACGATGGCGACGGCGATGAAGGCCACGAGGCGGCACGCTACCGTCCGTCGGTGGCGGCTCCCGGGACACCCGTCGCTCACGAACGGAGACATCGATGAAGGTGCGAATCGGCTACGGCCTGGGAACGTCCACCTCCACGGGCGGTGGTGAGCGGCTCGGCCGGCTCGCCGACGCCCTGGAGCGGCACCGGTTCGACTCGCTGTGGTTGTCCGAGCGGGTCACGGGTCCGGCGGTCGACCCCATCGTCGGGCTCTCCTACGTGGCGGGACGCACCACGCGGCTGAAGCTGGGCTTCAGCGTGCTGGTGCTGCCGGGCCGGAACCCCGTGCTGCTGGCCAAGGAGCTGGCCAGCCTCGACCACCTGTCGAACGGACGACTGCTGCCGGCGTTCGGGCTGGGCGTGGCCAACCCGGCCGAACAGCAGGCGTTCGGCATCGCACGCGAGGACCGGGCCAAGACCTTCAACGAGGTGCTCCCCCTGCTGCGTCGGCTGTGGGCGGAGGACGACGTCACCCACCACGGCGCCCGGTACGACTACGAGGGAGTGACCGTGCGGCCCCGACCGGTGCAGGATCCGCTCGAGGTGTGGATGGGTGGGGCGGCCCCGGGCGAGCTGCGGCGGGTCGGGCGCCTCGGTGACGGCTGGCTCCCCAGCTTCTGCACGCCTGAGAGCGTGCAGGAGGGAAGGAAGATCGTCGAGGAAGCCGCGTCCGTCGCCGGACGCCGCATCGACGACGAGCACTGGGGCGCTTTCGTCGTCTACTCGCGAGGGGCGCTCCCCGATCGGCTCGCCTCGCTCATCGCCGCCCGCCGCCCGGGAGCCGACCCGAACGACGTGGTGCCCTCGGGGCTGCCGGCCCTCTCCCGGCTGCTCGAGCGCTACGTCGAGGTGGGCTTCAGCAAGTTCGTCCTGGCGCCGGCTTCCGAGCCTGCCGACTGGGACGACGAGATCGCCGAGGTCGCCGCAGACGTGCTGCCGCTGCAGAACGGTGCGCCGGCTTCGGTCTGATCCGGCCGACCGTCGGAATGGGTCAGAGGGTCCGGAGGCGGTCGACCGCGGCCTCCACGGCGAGGCGCTCCCTGCTGTCCCATGCGGCCTTGGACACCAACCTGAGCTGGATGCGCCAGTCGTCCAAAACTCTTGCCCGGGCCGTGGCGCTGAGGTGCTCGAGTCGGGACACGTCCTGCTCGAACAGGCGCAGCTGCAGCTCCACCTCCGTGTAGCGGCAGGCCACCAACGGGAGCCGTTCGGCCTTGGCCGGCGCGTACGAGGTGCCCTGCACCAGCTCGTGGGGCTCGACCTTGAACAGGCCGGCCAGCAGCGCCACCGTCCGTTCGCCGGGAACGTTCGTGTTCGACTCGAGGTGAGACACCGCCACCCGGGAGATGGCGAGCCGCTGGGCGAGCTCCTGTTGCGTCCAGCCCAGGTCGCCTCGGAGGCGTGCGATCCGCCGGCCGAGGGTCTCCGCGCGCGCCACCGACGCAGTGTACGAAGCCGTCCGATCGAACGACTGCCAACCCAGTTGGCAGACGGACGCCGCGGAACCCGGCACGATCGTGCCCCATGACAGCCCGCGCGCTCATCACCGGCATCACCGGCCAGGACGGCTCCTACCTGGCCGAGCTCCTCCTCGACAAGGGCTACGAGGTGGTAGGGATGGTGCGGCGGAGCAGCACGACCAACTTCGAGCGGATCGCGCACCTGCAGGACCGGTTGGTGCTCGACCCGTACACGTCCTCCGGCGACCTCCTCGACGAGGCCTCGTTGATCCACATCCTGCGCGAGCACCGGCCGACCGAGGTGTACAACCTGGCCGCCCAGTCGTTCGTGCAGACGTCGTTCAACCAGCCGGTGCTCACCGGCGAGATCACCGCGCTCGGCGTCACCCGGCTGCTCGACGCAGTGCGCATCGTCGACCCAGACATCCGCTTCTACCAGGCCAGCTCGAGCGAGATGTTCGGCAAGGTGCAGGAGGTCCCGCAGCGGGAATCCACGCCGTTCTATCCGCGCAGCCCGTACGGCGTCGCCAAGGTCTACGGGCACTGGATCACCGTCAACTACCGCGAGAGCTACGACCTGCACGCCTCCAGCGGCATCCTCTTCAACCACGAGAGTGAGCGCCGCGGCATGGAGTTCGTCACCCGCAAGATCACCCACGGCGTGGCGCGGATCGCCCACGGGCTGGACACGGAGCTCGCTCTCGGCAACCTCGACGCCCAGCGGGACTGGGGCTTCGCGGGTGACTACGTGCGGGCCATGTGGCTGATGCTGCAGCAGGACATGCCCGACGACTACGTCATCGCCAGCGGGGAGACCCACGCGGTGCGGGAGTTCTGCGAGATCGCCTTCAGTCGGGCGGGCCTGAAGTGGGAGGACCACGTGGTGCAGGACGAGCGGTTCATGCGTCCGGCCGAGGTCGACCTGCTCGTCGGTGACCCGACCAAGGCGCGGGAGCGGCTGGGCTGGGCGCCCGAGCTCAGCTTCGACGACCTGGTGAGCCGCATGGTCGACGCGGATCTCGAGCTCGTAGCGCAGCAGGTGGCGGCCAAGCGCCGCTAGGCGCGCCGGTATCGTCGGTCACGTGATCCACGTCGAGACCCGCGATCGGGTGACGCTGCTGACCCTCGACCGGCCCGAGCGGCGGAACGCCGTAGACGGGGCCACGTGCGAGGAGCTGGCCAGCCGTGTCGGTGACGCGTGCGCAGCCGGCGCGCGCGCCATCGTGCTGGCGGGGGCGGGACCGCACTTCTGTGCCGGCGCCGACCTCACGGGTGTGGAGGACGACGACTTCGCGCGCTTGCTCCGGGGTGCCCTGGGCAGCCTTCGGGATGCACCGGTGCCGACCATCGCGGCCGTGCACGGCGCGGCCCTCGGCGCCGGCACCCAGCTCGCGATCGCCTGTGACCTGCGCGTCGCCCAGCCCGACGCCCGCTTCGGCATCCCGGCCGCCAGGCTCGGCCTCATGGTCGACCACTGGACGGTGCAGCGGCTGGCGCTGCTGGCCGGGTTCGGCCCCGCTCGGGCCATGTTGCTGGCCTGCGAGGAGGTCAGTGGCACCCGGGCCGTCGGTCTGGGCCTCGCCGACCGCGAGGGTGGGCCGGAGGACGCCATGACGTGGGCGGCCGTGATGGCCGAGATGGCGCCGCTCACCATCGCCGGGCACAAGCTCACGCTCAACCGACTGGAGCCGCAGGACCCGGATCCCCAGGTGACAGAGGCCTTCCGTCGGGCCTGGGCGAGTGAGGACCTGCAAGAGGGACGGGTGGCGTTCGCCGAGAAGCGTTCGCCCGTCTTCCGTGGTCGGTAGGTTCGCCCTCGCCTTCGGGGCCGGCATGGTGTCGTTCCTCTCACCGTGCGTGCTGCCGCTCGTGCCGGGCTACCTGTCGCTGATGTCCGGCGTCGGCACGGCCCAGCTGGCCACCCCCAGAGGCTCGGACATGCGGCGGCTCCTGCGTTCGACGCTGCTGTTCGTCGCCGGTTTCACCCTTGTCTTCACCGCGCTCGGTGTGACCTCCACGCTGCTCGGTCAGTTCCTGCTCGCCCGCCAGCGCGGCCTCAACCAGCTGGCGGGAGTGCTGGTGATCGTCATGGGGCTGTTCATCGCCGGCGTCATCCGCCCCGCCGTGCTGATGCGGGAACGACGGGTGACCGTGCTGCCCGACCGGCTCGGCACCCTGGCCCCCCCGGTGATGGGCATGGCGTTCGCCTTCGGCTGGACCCCCTGCATCGGGCCGATCCTCTCCGTCGTCCTGGCCACGGCGGCGACGCGGGAGTCACTCGGCGAGGGGGTCGGGCTACTGGTGATGTACTCGCTCGGCCTCGGCGTGCCGTTCGTGGCCGCCGGCCTTGGCATCGGCCGGCTGACCGGGCTCTTCTCCTGGGTGAAGCGGCACTTCGGAGCGATCAACGCCGTGTCCGGGGCGCTGCTCGTGGGATTCGGGGTCCTGTTGCTCACCAACCGCCTCGGCCGGGTCGCCGTCGTCATCATCGAGCTCATGGAGGCCATCGGCCTCGGCCGGCTGACCGCGATCTGACCGAGCTGCTAATCGAGCGGACGGGACGGGAGCGGTCAGACGTTGGCGGGGAGCAACCGGGCGAAGTTCTCGAAGAACTGGAACAGGACGACTGCGAACACCGGCACACCGAGCGCGTAGGCGACGAGCTTGGGGACCCGCCGTGACGCGGCCCAGGCCGCCAGCCACACGGCGGCCGCCGCCAGACCCCAGGTGATGGCCGGCCCCTTGTCGGCGGTCTGGCCCGACACATCGAGCAACGAGGGCTCCTCGCTGCCCTCCCCGCCCTCGGCCGGGTCCTCGGGCGGCAGCTCGCCCTCCGCCTCTTCCTCGACAGTCGGCTCTTCCGCGGTGGGCGAGCTCGGCTCACCGCCCTGAGATGGGTCGGACGGCGCTTCGGGCGGGGTGGCCGGTGCCGGCGTGTCGTCCAGCAAGGCCGTGACGATGAGGCGTTGCGCCGCGCTGTAGCGCGGGTGGCACGTTGTCAGCGTCAATCGGTTGTCCTCGGTCGGGTCGAGCACCCAGTTGTCCGAGGGCTTCACCACCTGCGTGCCGCTCACGCGATACGTGAAGCGCCCCTGCCGGGTGGTGACCACGATCTCGTCGCCCGGCCGCAGCTCGTCGAGCCGGCCGAACGGTGCTCCGTACGTCGTCCGGTGGCCCGCGATGGCGGCATTGCCGGGCTGGCCGGGCAGCGGCATGCCGGAGAAGCGCCCTGGGCCCTTCTTGAGCGCGGCGACGGTCGTGCCCTCCACCACCGCCTTCTCGAGCCGGATGCGAGGGATCTCGATCACCGCCACTGCGTCACCCTTGGGCGTCGGGGGCACTCGCGGCTGGGTCGGAGGCGGGCTGGTCACCGGCGGAGCGACGGTGCCGGCCGAGCCCTGCGTCGTCGACGTGGCCGATGGCGCCGTCGTGGTCGACGTGGTCGTCGGCGCCCCGAGCGTCGCAGTGAACTCGTCGCGAAGCGCGTCCTGGCTTCGGGCCTCGGCGATCCCGGTGCCCCAGAGCTGGTGGGCCACGAACAACAGGATGAGCACGCCGGAGGCGATCATCACCCGGCCGGTGCCGGCCATCACCCTGCGCACTCCCACAACCTCTCAACGTAGACGTGTGACGCCACCACGGCGGCGCGCCGCCCAGGCTTGGTGGTACTCGGGGGGGCGGCCGTAGCATGGACCAGTCGCCATGGCCCCTGCCATCCGCATGCACCGCGCCGTCGTCCTGCTCGGTCGCTTCCCAGCTCTCGCCGGTGCCGACCTCCTCGTCGAAGCGGGTGAGGTGGTCCACCTCTCCGGTCCGAACGGCGCTGGGAAGTCGACCCTCTTGCGCGCGTGCGCCGGGCTGGTGCCCGTCGTCGAGGGCGAGGCCGAGATCCTGGGCCACGATCTGCGCCGGCACCCTCGAGCGGCGCGCCGGCGGGTCGGCCTGCTCGGGCACGCCACCTTCCTCTACGACGACCTCACGGTGGAGGACAACGTCCTCTTCGCTTTGCGTGCCGCAGGAGCCGGCACGGCTGCGGTGGAGGCCGCTCTGGTGCGACTCGGCCTGTCCGGTCGCCTGCGAGGCGTTGCCGCCGGCCGGCTCTCCGCCGGGCAGCGGCGGCGGGTCGCGCTCGCCGTGCTGGAGGCCAGGCGCCCCGAGCTGTGGCTGCTCGACGAGCCACATGCCGGCATCGACGCGGCCGGGCGTGACCTCGTCGACGAGCTCGTGCTGGAGGCTGCCGCAGCCGGCGCCACCGTGGTGATCGCCTCCCACGAGCTCGAGCGCGCGGCCGCGCTGACGCCTCGGATGCTGGTGGTCTCCGGTGGTTCGGTCACCCCTGCCGCGTCACCCGGCACGCTGGCGAACACGGCGGCCGCCGGTGCTTAGGGACGCGCTGCTCGTCGGCGCGAAGGACCTCCGGGTGGAGGTTCGCTCGCGCGTGGCGCTCAACCAGGTGGCTCCGTTCGCGGTGCTCGTGCTCGTGCTGTTCGCGTTCGCTCTCGACCCAGATCGGGGACTGCTGGCCTCGGCTGCCCCCGGGTTGTACTGGATCGCCGTCACCTTCAGCGCTCTGCTCGCCATACAGCGCAGCTTCGCGGTCGAGGCAGCCGACGGCGCCCGTGACGGCCTGCGGCTCTCGGGCCTCGATCCCGCCGGCATCTTCCTCGGCAAGGCCGCGGCCATCGCGGGCCAGCTGCTCGTGCTGGAGGTGCTGCTCGGGGTGGGAGTCGTGGTGCTCTACGGCACCGAGCTCCGGGGCGGCACGGTTCTCGCCCTCACCTGCCTGGCCGCGACCGCCGGCCTCGCCGCCGCGGGCACGCTGGCCGGCGTGCTCGCCGCCGGACTTCGTGTTCGTGAGACCCTGCTGCCGCTGCTGCTCGTGCCGGTCGCGGCCCCGGTCGTGCTGGCCGCCACCAAGGCGTGGGAGGCGGCGCTCGACGGACAGTCCGACCAAGGGTGGCCCTGGCTGCGGCTGCTGGGCGCCTTCGCCGCGGTCTACGTGGCCTTCGGGGTCGTCGCCTTCGGCCCCCTGCTCGAGGAAGCGTGAAGACGGTGAGCGCATGAAGACCCGCATCCTGGGGCTGCTGGCGGCGGTGTCCCTGGTGGCCACCCTCGTGGTCGGGTGGCGGCTGCCTCCCACGGAGGAGCAGGCCGGCTACGCACGCCTCATCGCCGTCCACCCGGCCCTCGCCTGGACCGCCTACATCGCCTTCGGGGTCATGGCTCTGGGCAGCCTCCTGTACCTCCTCCCGGCCACACGGTCACGCAAGTGGGACCGGCTGGCGGGCGCGTCGGGCGAGGTCGGCGTGGTGTTCACCGCCCTCATGCTCGTCACCGGCTCGATCTGGGGCAGGCCGACATGGGGCACGTGGTGGGTCTGGGACGCCCGCCTGACCCTGAGTGCGCTGATGCTGGCGTTGCTCTTCGGCTACGTGGCCCTTCGCAAGGTCGACATGGACGTCGATCGGCGGGCGATCATCTCGGCCGTCACGGGCGTCGCGGCTGTTCTCGTCGTGCCGATCAACCACTTCGCGGTGACGTGGTGGCGCACGCTGCACCAGGGTCGATCGGCCGCCACGCTCGCCCCGTCGAGCAACCTCGACGGCTCGTACCTCCGCGCCATGTTCCTCGGCATGGTGGCGATGATGCTCGTGTACGCCTGGCTGCTGATCCACCGCATCCGGCTCGAGCGGCTGGAAGAGGAGAACCGCGGCGCCGACCTCGCTGTCGCCCTCGCCGAGCGGAGGGCCGAGGCCCACGACGGTGCCGTCTCCGGCGCTCCCGACGGCGGCGCGGTGGTGGGCTCGTGAGCTACGTCCTCGCCGGCTACGGCGCCACCTTCATGACGCTCGGCGCCTATGCCGCCTACCTGCTGGCCCGCCAGCGCAAGCTCGTCCGGAGCAAGTGATGACCGCCGTCCACCAGCCCTCGCCCCCCGTCCGCGCGACGGGCACCAACCGCCGGCGCATCGCCGTGGTGATCGCCATCGTCGTGGCCGCCATGGGCTTCCTCGTCGTCAAGGGCCTCGGCGACGCCACCGTCTACTTCCTCACCGCTCACGAGGCCGTGCAGCAGAAGGACGATCTCGGCACCCGCCGCTTCCGCGTGGAGGGCCTCGTCACCGACACCGTCCGGCCGGCGGGTGACACGGTCGAGTTCGAGATCATCAGCGCAGGGATCCGCATGCCGGTCAGCCACCGAGGCGACCCGCCCGAGCTGTTCAAGGCCGGCATCCCCGTGGTGCTGGAAGGTCGTTGGAGCGACGACGGCAGCCGGTACCAGAGCGACGAGATCATGGTGAAGCACACCAACGAGTACCGGGAGCAGAACCCGGAGCGCACTGACGACTACGTGGGCAAGGAGCAGGCGTGAACGGCGCCGTCGGCCAGGCGGCGGTGCTGCTGGGCCTGCTCGCGGCGGTGTTCGGGGCGGTCACCTCGATCGCCGGCCTGATCAAGGGCAAGCCGGCGCTGCGCCGCGCCGGCCACCGCTACGCCTGGGTCGTGCTGGGCGCAGCCCTCGTCGGCGGCGCCGCCATGGAGCGCGGCCTGTTGACCAACGACTTCTCGCTCGAGTTCGTCGCCGAGAACTCCGCACGCTCCACGCCGCTGCTGTACAAGGTCGCCACCATGTGGTCGGCCCTCGAGGGGTCGATCCTGCTGTGGGGCATCGTGCTGGCGGGCTACCTGGCGCTCATGGCCTGGCGCTTTCGCGACCGTGCGGCCGACCCGCTCGTGGCGTGGGCCATGGTCACCGCGTTCGCGGTGACCGCCTTCTTCTTCGGGCTCATGGTCGGGCCGGCCAACCCGTTCCGTACCGTGGCGGGCGCGGTGCCTCTCGACGGGCCCGGCCCGAACCCCTTGCTGCAGAACCATCCGCTGATGGCCATCCATCCCCCGATGCTCTACCTGGGCTACGTCGGCTTCACCGTGCCCTTCGCCTTCGCCACGGCCGCCCTCGTGACCGGGAGCATCGGCGAGGGTTGGCTGATCGAGACCCGGCGGTGGACGCTCTGCGCGTGGGGCTTCCTCTCGCTCGGCATCGCTCTGGGCGCATGGTGGAGCTACGAGGTGCTCGGGTGGGGCGGCTTCTGGGCGTGGGACCCGGTGGAGAACGCCTCCTTCCTCCCCTGGCTCACCGGCACCGCCTTCGTCCACTCGGTGATGGTGCAGGAACGCCGCGGGATGCTCCGCGTGTGGAACCTGTCGCTCCTCGTGTCGACGTTCTCGCTCACCATCCTCGGCACCTTCATCACCCGGTCCGGCGTGCTGGAGTCGGTGCACGCCTTCACCGAGTCCCCGATCGGTCCGGCCCTCCTCGTGTTCTTCGGCGTGGTGGTCGTGCTGTCGGTGGGGCTCATCGGCTGGCGGGGCGACCAGCTCCGGTCACCCGGCGCCATCGACTCCCCGTTCTCTCGCGAGGGCGCCTTCCTGGCCAACAACGTCCTCTTCGCCGCCTTCGCCTTCGTCGTGCTGCTGGGCACCGTCTTCCCCCTGGTGATCGAGGCGGTCAACGACGACCGCATCTCGATCGGGCGCCCGTACTTCGACCGGATGACCATGCCGATCGGCATCGCCCTCCTGTTCCTGATGGCGGTCGCCCCGATGCTGCCGTGGCGCAAGGCGTCGGGCGAGCTGCTCCGAGATCGCCTGCTCTGGCCGGCGTGGGCCGGGACGATCGCAACCGTGGTGGCCGTCGTGGTCGGAGCACGGGGCCTGGCGCCGCTGCTGGCCTTCGGCATGGGCGGCTTCGGCGCCGGAGCGGCCGTCCGTCAGCTGGCGCTCGGTGTGCGGCGACAGGGCTGGCGGGGTCTGGTGGGACGCACGAACGGCGGGATGATCGTCCACCTCGGCGTGATCCTCGTGGCCGTCGCGTTCGCCGCGGCTCAGTCGTACGGCGAGCGGGCCGAGGTCCGCCTGCGGCCGGGCGAGTCCGCCAACGTGCTCGGCCACCGCGTCACCTACGAAGGGAGTCGCACCGTCGACTACCCGAACCGCAGGTCGGTCGAGGCATCGGTTCGCATCGACGACGGCAAGGCCTACGCACCGGCCCTGTCGACCTTCCCGAACGCCACCCAGGCGATCGGCACCCCGTCGGTGCGCACGGGACTCACCGAGGACGTCTACCTCACGCTGATCCAGACCGCCGACGGCCCCGAAGGGCCGATCCTGCTCGGGGTCAACGTCCAGCCCCTGGTGGTGTGGCTGTGGATCGGTTCGGGGCTCATGGCCCTCGGCACGGCCATGGCTGCGGTTCCGAGCCGGCGGCGCCGTCCGACGGACCGCGTCTCCGCCCACCGGGTCTCCGACGATGACGACCGAGTGGCCCTGGTGGTACCGGCCGAGCTGGCCACCGACCCCGACGCCGAGTCCGTGGGGGCGGTCGCCGCGAGCGGCCGCTCATGACCACGTTGACCGCGGCTGCGGCCGAGAGCGGGCCGAACGGCGCCGGCGGGGGGCCGTCGGAGACACCAGGCAGGCGCGCCTCGCACACGGCGCGGTGGATCGCCGTGGTCGTCGGCATCGTGGTGCTGGGCTTCCTCGCCGTGGTCGCGACCCGGGAGTCCGGGCTCAACACCGTTGCGCCCAGCCCGCTCACCGGGAAGCTGGCGCCGGAGGTAACCGGCTCGGGGCTCGACGGCGAGACCGTGCGCCTCGCCCAGATGCGCGGCTCGTACGTCGTGGTGAACTTCTTCGCCTCCTGGTGCGTGCCGTGCAAGGAGGAGCACGACGACCTGGTGGCGTTCAGCCAGCGCTACGAGCAGTCCAACGAGGCCCGCATCGTGGCCGTGATCTACAGCGACACTCCCGAGAACGCCCGTGGGTTCTTCGCCAAGAACGGTGGCTCGTGGCCGGTCATCACGGATCCGAACGGCAAGGTGGCGCTCGACTTCGGCGTTCGGGGAGTCCCTGAGTCGTTCCTCATCGACCCCGACGGCGTGGTGCTGGCCCGCATCACCGGCTCGGTCGACCTGAACGGGCTCGAAGCGCTCGTCGAGCAGGCTCGCGTGATGCGCTCGTGAGGCGATGGGCTTCCTGGGCGGCCATGGCCGTCGTGCTCCTCCTGGCTCTGAGCTACGGCGCCACGGCCGGCGGCGGAGCGCTGAGGGGCGAGGCCCGGGCCGACGCCATCGCGCGGGACATCCGATGCCCCGTGTGCGCCGGCCTCTCCATCGCCGAGTCCGACGCGCCGGCCGCCCAGGCCATGCGCCTGGAGATACGGAGCCGCGTCGACGAGGGTCAGAGCGACGAGGAGGTGCGCGCCTACATCGCCGCCAAGTACCCCGACTCGAGCCTCCGGCCCCCGACCTCGGGTGTGGCCGGGTTGGTGTGGGCCCTCCCCGTCGCCGCGGCTGTGCTCGCCGCGGCCGGCATGGTGGTGGCGTTCCGGCGGTGGAAGCAGTCACCGTCCCGTCCTCTGACGGTGGAGGACCAGCACCTGGTGGACGAAGCGCTGCGGCGATGAGCAGCCGGCCGGAAGAGGAGCGGGACTTCCTCCTCGCATCGATCCGGGACCTCGACGCCGAGCATGCGGCGGGCGACATCGAGGACGCCGACTACGAGGCCTTGCGTCGCGACTACACCGCTCGCGCCGCCGACGTGCTGCGCCGGCTGGAACCCCCCCCGGCCCGTCGCACGGTGCGCGCCGCACCCCGGCCGTCCCCGGGCACCACCGACGCCTCACCAGCTCGTGGTCGAGGCAAGGCGGTGGCGGCTGCCTTCGGAGTGGCCCTCTTGGCCGTCGGCGCCGGCTTCGCCGTCTCCCAGTCGGCCGGCGAGCGCATGGCCGGGGACGAGGTGACCGGTTCGATCGAGCTGAGCAGCATCGACCGCATCACCCGAGCTCAGCTCCTGGTGTCAGAGGGCCGGATCCTCGACGCCATCAAGCTGTACGACGAGGTGCTGAAGGAGGACCCGACCAACCCGGTGGCGCTGGCCCAACGCGGCTGGCTGCTCCACCAGGTCGGCCTGCCGGAGGCGATGCGCTACCTGGACGCAGCCGTGGCCGCCGACCCCGGCTACGCCGACGCCTACTTCTTCCGGGGCATGGTGCGCCTCAACCAAGGGGACGCGGCGGCCGCCATCCGGGAGTTCGACACCGGCCTGGCCAAGGAGCCGGCACCCCCGGTGCGAGCCGGGCTCGAACAGGGGCGATCCAGGGCATTGGCTGCCGCCGCGGCCGCGCCCGCCGGCTGACCCCGGGGACCATCGCCGACCAGGTTCGCGGCCGTCCATACACTTCGCGCATGGAGGCTCTTGATCGCTACTTCGGCATAACCGACCGCGGTTCCAGCGTCCGAGCCGAGGTGCGCGGCGGCCTGGCCACCTTCTTCACGATGGCCTACATCGTGGTGCTCAACCCCATCATCCTGTCGGCCGCGCCCGACGTGAACGGAAACTCCCTGAGCTTCGCCCAGGTCACCACGGTGACGGCTCTGGTGGCCGCCGTCATGACGCTGCTGATGGGAATCGTCGGCCGGTATCCCTTCGCCATCGCCGCCGGGCTGGGGCTCAACGGCGTGGTCGCCTTCCAGCTCGCCTCGGTGATGTCGTGGCCTGCCGCCATGGGCGTCGTGGTGATCGAGGGCATCATCATCACCGTCCTCGTGCTCACCGGCTTCCGGCGGGCGGTGTTCGACGCCATCCCGCTTGCCCTGAAGCAGTCGATCAGCGTCGGCATCGGGTTGTTCATCGCCTTCATCGGCTTCGTCGATGCCGGCTTCGTCCGCCGGAGCCCCGATGCCGCCAACACGCCGGTGCCGGTGGGGCTGGGTGTGGGCGGTCGCCTCGTCGGTTGGCCGACGCTGGTGTTCGCGTTCGGCCTCCTGCTCACCGCCATCCTGGTGGCCCGCAAGGTTCGTGGCGGCATCCTGATCGGCATCGTCGGCACGACGGTGTTCGCCATGATCGTGCAGGCGCTGTTCAAGATCCCGGCTGCGGTGGGGCCCGACGGTGCCACGAACCCACGTGGGTGGCAGCTGAACGTGCCCGACGTCCCCGACCAGCTCTTCGCGCTTCCCGACTTCGGCCTGCTCGGCCAGTTCTCCCTGACCGGCTCGTTTGTACAGGTCGGCGTGCTGAGCGCCATCCTCTTCGTCTTCACCCTGATGCTGGCCGACTTCTTCGACACCATGGGCACCGTGGTCGGCGTCGGCTCGGAGGCCGGGCTGCTCGACGAGGAGGGCAAGCTTCCCGGCGTGCAGCGGGTGCTCTTCGTCGACTCGGTCGCCGCGGTGGCCGGCGGCGCCGCCTCCGCCTCCTCCAACACCTCCTACATCGAGTCGGCCGCCGGCGTGGCCGACGGAGCTCGTACCGGCCTGGCCAACGTGGTCACCGGTGCGCTGTTCCTGGTGGCGCTGTTCGTGAGCCCGCTGGTGGAGATCGTCCCGTACGAGGCGGCGTCGCCCGCGCTGGTGGTGGTCGGCTTCCTGCTCATGACCCAGGTCAAGCACATCCCGTGGGACGACTACGACATCGCCATCCCCGCCTTCCTCACCATCGTGCTCATGCCGTTCACGTACTCGATCACCAACGGCATCGGCGCCGGCTTCATCTCCTACGCGGTCATCAAGCTGGCTCGTGGACGGGCCCGGGACGTGCATCCCTTGCTCTGGCTCATCGCCGCGCTGTTCGTCGTCTACTTCGGCATCGATGCCGTCGAGCGGGCGCTCGGTCTCTGACGAGGCCGCGGCCCGGTTGCATCGGCGAACTGGCATCCACCGATGACGTTGGTGCCGTGACCTTCGAGCCACCCGCCCTTCACGACGACGTGGTCGTGCTGCGCCACTTCACGCTCGCCGACGTCGACGACGTCACGGCTGCTTGCCAGGACGAGGAGATCGTCCGGTGGACGGCCACGATCCCGACGCCCTATACGACCGAGGACGCGCGTGCCTGGATCGAGTCCCAACCCGCCCGGCGGGCCGCGGGAACCGGCTACTCGTTCGCCATCGCACAGCTGGGAAGCCCGAGGATGTGCGGCACGATCTCCGTCAACCGGCGAGCTGTCGACTCCGAGGTACCGCCGAGCATCGGGTACTGGATCGCACCGTGGGGACGAAGGCGCGGTCTGGCCAGCCACGCGCTGAACCTCGTGTCGTTGTGGGCGTTCACCGCGCTCCCGGCGGATCGGCTCCGCTTGGTGACGATGCTGGGCAACGTCGGGTCCGAGCGAGTCGCGAAGAACGGCGGCTTCACGATGTTCGCTCAGCTGGACGACTGGGCACCTCGATCGGACCCGGCGTCGATCCGGCAGGTGAAGGTCTGGGAGAGGGCCGCAGCGGCGCCCGGGAAGCGAAGCTGACCCACCGCCTCTGACTCAGGCCAGGAACCTAGAGTCGCAGCGTGGGCTTCTTCGAGCGCAACCGACACGAGCTCGTGGCCCGTGGCATCGCGACCGAGCGGCTTCCGCCTGGGCAGTACGCCACCGAGCGCTTCCCGGTGCTCCACGTCGGTGACGTCCCCGAGTACCCGGACCTGTCCCGGTGGGACCTCAGGGTCTTCGGCATGGTGACCGAGCGCCGCGTCCTGAGCTGGGGCGAGCTCATGTCCCTTCCGTCAGTGTCGATCGAGGTCGACATCCACTGCGTCACCAAGTGGTCGAGGTTCGACACCGGTTGGCGCGGCGTGCCCTTCGAGGCCGTGCTCCAGCTGGTGGACGTGCATCCTGCTGCGACCCATCTGATGTGCCACAGCGAGTACGGCTACACGGCCAACGTGGCGCTCGACGACGTGGTCGGCACCGACTCGAAGGGTCAGCCGAGGGCGCTGCTGGCCTACGAGCACGGAGGTCGACCGCTCGACCCCGACCACGGCTACCCGGTGCGGTTCCTGGTGCCCCACCTGTACCTCTGGAAGTCGGCCAAGTGGCTCCGAGGCCTCGAGCTGCTGCCGCTCGACACGCCCGGCTTCTGGGAGAGCAACGGCTACTCCATGCACGGCGATCCCTTCTTGGAGCAGCGCTACGCCGACGACTGACGCCACGCCGTGATCCTCGTCCTCGAGGTGCTGGTGATCGCCCTGCTCGTGCTCGGGCCCCCAGCCCTGCTCGTGCTCCGCGCCCGCCGGCGGGTGGGCGACGACCTGCTCGCAGAGTGGGAGGCAGGGTCGGGAGTCGCAGTGCCGGAAGGGGAGAGGCCGGCCGTTCGCCTGTACCTGGTCCGGTGGTTCCAGGACCACGCGCTCGGCAGCAGCCTGGGATGGGTGATCGGTTCGCTGTCGCCGGTGGCCAGCGGTCCCTTCGCCGGCCTCGTGCTCGGCCATGCCGCCGCCTCGATCCTCAGCGAGCTGGTGGCCGCCAGGCGGTTTCGAGCGCCTGCCGTCGACGGCCCCGCCCGTCTCGAGGACCACGTTCCCTCTGCCGCCATCTGGGCGTTGCGAGCGACAGGCGCGGCCACCGTGGTCGTCGCCTTGGTGGCGCTTCGGTCGGCCGGCGGTGACGTTCCACGGGGTGCTGTTGCCGGCGCTCTCGGCGTGGCGGCGGGCTGCGTGACGGTGGAGGTGCTCACGCGCCGCCTCCTCGCTCGCCGGGGCCTCGGGGCGCCGGAGGTCGATGCCGCCCTGCGATCGGCGACCGCGCACCGCCTCGTCGGCGCCGGTCTGGCCGGGGCCGCCGTGGGCTTGGCTCTCGTCGCACTGTCCGTCGGGTCCGGGCCGGGAGCGCCCCTTCGCGGCATGGCGACGGTCGCCGTGCTGGCGACCGTGGCCGCCGCGCCTTGGTCCCTCTACCGCTTTGCGAGTGTCGCTCTACGACGGGGGAGGGCGGTGCTGCAGCCACAACGGCCGAGCCTGTGGAGGTCGACCCGGTCGAGACCGCGAGGTCGGTCGGTCGACCCGGGCGCCGAGGCAGCCGATGACGAGAAGCTCACCCCCGGAGGCTCCTGAGACGCGCGACGACGCCAGGGAAGGCGCGGGCGAAGGCATCGACGTCGTCCGGGGACGTCGACCAGCCGACCGACAGCCGGAGTGACCGCTCCGCTTCGATGCCCATGGCGAGGAGCACGGGCGACGGCTCCAGGGACTCCGACGAGCAGGCGCTGCCGGAGTGAGCCGCCACCCCCGCCTGGTCGAGCGCGAGCAGCACGGCTTCGGCCTCGACCAGCTCCACGCCGAGGCACACGAGGTGCGGCAGTCGACCCGACTGGTCGGGATCCCCGTAGAGGCTGACTCCTGGCACGGCGAGCGCCGCTTCCAACAGGTGCCCGCACGCGCCGGCGGCCGCAGCCGCTTCGTCGTCGAGCGATCCGACGAGCGCCTCGGCGGCCGCCCCGAAGCCGACCTGAGCGGGCAGGTTCTCCATGCCGGCCCGGCGCGCCCGCTCCTGGTCGCCGCCGAGCAGCAGGGGGGGCAGGCGCAGGCCTCGACGCACGAGGAGCGCGCCGGCGCCCTTCGGCCCACCGAGCTTGTGTGCGCTCACCGACAAGAGGTCGGCGCCGAGCGCATCGAAGGCGATGGGCAGGTGCCCGGCCGCCTGGGCCGCGTCCACGTGCACCAGCACCCCGCGCTCCCTGCACCCGTCCACGACGGCGGCCACGGGCTGGCGCGTGCCGACCTCGTGGTTGGCCCATTGAAGGTGCACCAGGGCGGTCGGCGCCGCGTCCACGACGTCCAGCAGCTCGTCGGCGTCGACGCGACCCGAGTCGTCGACCCGCACCCGCACCAGATCGCCCCAACGGGCGGACGCCTCGAGCACCGCAGAGTGCTCCACCGCAGGTGCGACGATCCGCCGCCCTCGGGACGCGGTGGCGCCGTAGGTGGCGGCATTGATCGACTCGGTCGCCCCGCTGGTGAGCACCACCTCCCGGGGCCGGGCCCCTAGCAGCGCGGCCACCTGCTGACGGGCCTCCTCGAGCGCGGCGCGAGCCATCAGGCCCTCGGTGTGCACGCGCCCCGGGTCGGCCACCACACCCCCGAGCCACGGCAGCATCGCCTCCAGGGCCTGTGGGCGAAGCGGGCTCGTCGACGCGTGGTCGAGGTAGGCGCGGCTCACCCGGCGTCAGATGACGGTGATGCAGACGTCGTCGCCCAGCGCCCGAGATGCCTCGGTGGCCGGCAGCGAGTCCCCGTAGAGCCCGGCCAGCATGCCGCGCACCATCCCACGGTCGACGGCGCAGATCACCGGGTTGTCCGAGGCGGTGACGCCGAAGGGGCAGTGCTCGTTGATGATCGCCAACGCACCGTTGCCCCGAGCCTCGGCGTGAGCCGCGAAGCCGTGGGCGGTGAAGGCGTCGGCCACGGCGGCCATGGCGGCCGACCTGGAACGCATCCGCTCACCGGGTGCCATCTGGGCCGCCAGCGAGCGGCCGTACTGCTCGCCGACCTCCTCGGCCAGGGCCTCGGCCTGGTCCCGCGGGAGCAGCGCCAGTGCCCGCCCGAGCAGCGTCACCAGCAGGTCGTCGCGGCGGGCTGGGAACGCGAGGGACTCCTTGGCCGCCGGCCGGTAGCGCTTGGACGGCCGGCCGGCGCCGGCCCTCTCCACCCGTTCGACGTGGACGTCGAGGTGACCGCCGGCGGCCAGCTTGTCGAGGTGGTGCCGAGCCACGTTGGGGTGCAGGGAGAACCGCTCGGCCACCTCACCCGCGGTCACGCCCCGCTCGCTGTCGCGGGCGACCAGATAGATCTCCCGCCGGGTCGGGTCGCCGAACGCGTTGGTGACGGCCGCCACCATGGCCGAGAACTCGTCGCCCGTCAGGGCTTGGCCATCCACCCCGGTAATATTACCTATGCCGGTAGTGGAAATCCCTGGCGGCCCCTCGTCCCCCAAGGAAGCCGATGCCCGTCTCACGTGAACAGGTGGTCGAAGCGCTGCGCCCGGTGCAAGATCCCGAGCTGCACCGCAGCATCGTCGACCTCGACATGGTCCGGAACGTGGAGGTGCGCGGCTCGGTCGTCAACGTGCTCATCGCCCTCACCGTGGCCGGCTGCCCCCTGCGAGCCGAGATCACCAGCCGGGTCACCAACGCCGTCGTCGCCCTGCCCGGCGTCGACTCGGTGCAGGTCGACATGACGGTGATGACCGACGACGAGCGGGCCGCCCTGAAGGTGAAGCTCCAGGGCGCCGGTGGCCACGACGGGCACGACCATGCCGCCGGTGGCGGGCACGGCCACGGCTCACCTGCCGCGGCCAAGCCGATTCCGTTCAACGAGCCGGGCTCCCGCACCCGGGTGCTCGGCATCTCCTCGGGCAAGGGCGGTGTGGGCAAGTCGTCCGTCACCGTCAACCTGGCGCTGGCCCTGGCCCGACGTGGCCATGAGGTGGCGGTGTTCGACGCCGACGTCTACGGGTTCTCCGTGCCGAAGATGATGGGCATCGACCAGGACCCCGTGATGATCGACGGGATGATCGTGCCGCCGGTGGCCCACGACGTGAAGGTGTTCTCCATGGGCTTCCTGGTCGAGGAGGACCAGCCGGTGATCTGGCGGGGCCCGATGCTGCACAAGTACCTGCAGCAGTTCCTCACCGACGTCTACTGGGGTGAGCCCGACTTCTTGCTGGTCGACATGCCGCCCGGCACGGGTGACATCGCGCTGTCGATGGCCCAGTACCTCCCGCGCGCCGAGATCTACGTCGTCACCACCCCGCAGCCGGCCGCTCAGCGGGTGGCCCAGCGATCGGCCTACATGGCCAAGAAGCTGAACCTGCCTCTCTTCGGGATCATCGAGAACATGTCCTGGTTCACCGGTGACGACGGCAAGCGCTACGAGCTGTTCGGCTCGGGCGGCGGCGCCGCCCTCGCCGCGGACCTCGGCGTTCCCCTCGCCGGCCAGGTGCCCCTGATCCCGGCCCTGCGTCAGGGGGGTGACGAGGGTTCGCCCATCGTCGTGTCCGAGCCCCACGGCGAGGCCAGCCAGGCCTTCGACGCCCTGGCCGGGTTCGTGGAGGGCAACGCCCCTCGCAAGATCTACCGGCCCGAGCTCACCATTCGCTGAGACCTCGCCAGGCGCGTGCTGGCGACCATCAGGGCCACGGCGGTGGTCGCAGTCACGACCGTCGCAGCGAGGGGAAGCGGGTGGTCGCCTGTCGTCGTGTTGGTGAGCTTCGCAACCGCCGTCGCCCGAAGAGCGCCGCGACTGCGCCGACCAGCACGGAGCACACCGCCAGCTGCGCACTGACCCGGCTCCGATCTCCCGACGTCCATGCCAGGAGGACGCGGTCGAGGCCCCACACGATCACGGCGAGCGGGTACGTCAGCATCGGCACGGTGATCATCCCGATGGCCGAGGTGGACGAGGTGCTGGCGAACATCGCGACGAGGAAGCCGGCGGTCGGCGCGAGCAGCGCGACGCCGCCCAGCACCGCCATCCATGCCGTACGCACGGCGGCGGCGTAGATGAGGAACGGTCCCACCCAGACGGCGGCGACGATCGCCGACTCGATGCGCGGCACGCCCCTGACCGTCCCGCCCAGATCGACGGCCAGGTAGAAGGTGAAGACCAAGGCCGCCCCGACCGCAAGCCCGATCGCCCGGAAGCTCCGGGTGAAGGCGGAGGGCACTGCGGGAGAGCCGGCCATGGCGACCATGGTGCCTGATCAAGGTTCACCTGGCGGAGCGGGCTGTCGCGGCTGAGGCCGCGAGGGACGGTCCCGGCTCGGCGCCATCCGTCACGGCCCCGTGCTCCGTACGCTGGGTGAGGATGCAGACGGTTCCCGACGAGCGCGCAACCCCCGCCGAAGAGCAGCCGGCCGGTACGCCGGTGGGCCGTCGCGTGATCCTGTCGATGCTCGGGCTCGGTGCCCTGGGGCTGGTGGCCGGGCCCCGCCTGCAGGATGCGTTCGCCAGCAGCGTCTCCTCCGACCTGGCGTCGTTGCTGCCCTCGGGTGGCCGCTTCCGGATCTACACCGTCGTCGGCTTCCTGCCGGAGCGGTCGAAGGACGCCTACCGCCTCACGGTGACCGGAATGGTCGACCGTCCCCTCGAGCTCACCTACGCCGCGCTCACCGAGATGACGCCGACGTCGATCACGGCCGACTTCCAGTGCGTCACCGGCTGGCGGGTGCCCGATGTGCCGTGGGTGGGCGTGCGTCTCGCCGACATCCTCGACGCCGCCGGTGTGAAGCAGGGTGCCAAGGCGTTGCGGTTCACCTCCTTCGACGGCGTCTACACAGAGAGCCTCACGCTCGACCAGGCCCGCCGGAACGACGTGATCGTCGCCTACTCCATGGAGGGCGGCGACATCTCCAGCCCCCACGGAGGCCCGGTGCGCCTCTATGTGGCGCCCATGTATGGCTACAAGTCGATCAAGTGGCTCGATGGCATCGAGGTCACCGACGCCGTCCAGCCGGGCTACTGGGAAGTGCGGGGATACGACGTGGATGCCTGGGTCGGGGCCTCCAACCGCCGGAGCGATGCTCCGATCGCCTGAGGGAGCGCACGCTTCGACGCCCCGGGGCGATCTCGTCTCCCGCTTCCACCTCTCCGAACGGCTGCTCCACTGGGTCATCGCCCTGCTGTTCGGCATCTGCATGGTCACGGCGGCGGCGCTGTACTTCGACCCCTTCGCCGCCCTGGTCGGCCGCCGCGAGACCGTGAAGGCGCTCCACGTCTACGCCGGCCTGGCCATTCCCGCTGTGCTGGTGGCGATGTCCGCCGGCCGCTGGGGCCGGCCGTTCCGGGACGACGCCGCCCGGCTGAACCGGTGGACCCACCACGACCGCCGCTGGCTGCGCCGCCTGGGACGCGACTCGTTCGTGCCCCAGGGCAAGTTCAACGCCGGTCAGAAGCTGAATGCCGCGTTCACCGCCGGGGCGATCGTGCTGCTCGTGGCCACCGGGGTGGTGATGCGCTGGTTCGACCCGTTCCCGCTCTGGATGCGCACGGGCTCGACCTTCGTCCACGACTGGACGGCCTTCGCCCTGCTGTTCACCATCGCCGGCCACATGCGGTACGCGTTCCGCGATCCCGACGCCTTGCGATCGATGGTGCGCGGCACCATCAGCCGCGAGTGGGCGGCGCGACACGCCGCGCTCTGGCACCTGCCTCCGCTGGAGCATCGAGGGACGCACGGACACCCGTCACCTGGCCCCGCCCGCGGTGACGACTCCGACGTCGAACCCTCGCGGTAGCTCGTCCCGCGGCCAGTCCAGCAGGTGGAGGGCCTGCGTGCAGGCGAAGCGGTCGGTCATGCCGGCCACGTAGGTGACGGCCCGCCGCACCGGATCGGCGTCCAGACCCTCCTGGTCCTGCTCGTCGACGACCCGATCGGGCCGGTCGACGTAGTGCTCGACGAGGGCCTGGAGCACCCGCACGACGGCCTCGCCCTGGTCGATCGAAGCCGGCCGCAGGTAGATGCGGTTGTAGTTGAAGTCCCGGAGGGCCGCGAGCGCATCCGCCCGGGGAGGGCTCATGGCCACCTGCCCGGTGGCCGAGGTGGTGCGGACGATGTCGGTGATGAAGGTCCGCAGCTGCCCACTGCGGTGCCGCCCGCAGCCGTCCACGACGTCGGCCGGGAGGTCGGCGAGGTCGACCACGCCGGCCTTGGTCGCGTCCTCCAGGTCGTGGGCGCTGTAGGCGATGCGGTCGGCGAAGGAGACCACCTCTCCCTCAGGGGTCTGGGGTGCCGGCCGCGACCAGCTGTGGTTGCGGATGCCGTCGAGCGTCTCGGCGCAGAGGTTGAGGGGCGCCAGCACCACGTCGGCCCCCCAGGCGGCATGGTCGTAGCCGCCGTCGAGGAACGGCGCCAGGGCATCCTCGCTCGAGTGCCCGCCGGGCCCGTGCCCGCAGTCGTGGCCCAGGGCGATGGCCTCGGTCAGCGGCACGTTGAGCCGGCAGGCCCGGGCGATGGCGGTGGCCACCTGGGCGACCTCCAGGGCGTGCGTGAGGCGCGTCCGCTGATGGTCGTCGGGGAAGATGAACACCTGCGTCTTGCCCGCCAGCCGGCGGAAGGCGGGGGAGTGCAGGATGCGGTCGCGATCGCGCTCGAAGCACGTGCGGAAGTCGTCCGCCTCCTCCGGCCGGGCGCGGTTGCCGGCACCCTGGGCCCGCGTGGCGCCGGGCACGAGCAGCACGTCCTCCACGCCCTCCCGCTCGTCACGGAAGAGTGGCGGGAAGGCGCCGATGGGCGGCGGCGCGTCGGCGTGCGGCACCCGGATCGGGCCGTGCTCGCTCGGCCACTCGTGGCCGGCCATGGTCGACGCCCACGTTCGGGCCCGGTCGGACATGAGGCCAAGGTACCGCCGAGGTCCGACAACCCAGCCGCCGAGCGCGGCGGGGCTGTGCTGCTCGGTGGCCGCACCGGGTTGCCACTAGAACAGCAGTCGTGATCGGGTTCCTCGCCGCCATCTCCTACGACCCGATCGTCCACGTCCCGATCGGGCCTCTCAAGATCTCGCCGCACGGCATGGGCATCGCCCTCGGCTTCCTCGCCGGCGCCCGGCTGATGCTTCCCGCAGCCAAGGAGAAGGGGATCGGCGAGGACGCCGTCTACACCATCCTCATCCGGGCCGCGATCGGATCGCTCATCGGCGCACGGGTCGCCTACGTGGTGAACCACGCCGGTGACTACCTCGACGACCCGCTCAGCATCTTCCGGGTGTGGGAGGGCGGCATCTCGCTCCTCGGCGGGATCTTCGGTGCCATCCTCCTGGCGCTGCCGGTGGCGCGGCGGCTGAAGGTCGACGCCTGGAAGGGTCTCGATGCGGCCGCACCGGGCCTCGCGCTCGGCATCATCATCGGCCGCATCGGCGACCTCGTCGTCGGTGACCACCTCGGCACGGCCACGTCGTTCTTCCTCGGATACCGGTGCCCGCCCCTCGACGTGGCGACGGCATCACCATGTGGCTCCGACACCTTCCCGAACGCCGCCGCCGGCGTGGTCGTCCACCAGACGGCCCTCTACGACATGCTGCTCACCTGCGGCCTGCTGGCGCTGCTCCTGTGGCTGAGGCGCCGTCCGCACCGCTACGACGGCTTCCTGATCATCGTCTTCGGGGCCTGGTACGGCACCGGTCGGTTGATCGAGGACTTCCTGCGGGAGGACCTGCGGCGCTTCGGCCTCACCGGCAGCCAGATCACCGCACTGATCACCATGGCGGTGTGCTTCACCTGGTTGGCGTTCGTCCGTCGCAAGCCACGATGGGGGCACTGGGGAGAACCGGCGATGGAGGACACCGCAGGGGCTGGGCCTACGATGGCCGAGCCCCTTCGAGAGGAGTAGACGTGGACGTCCGCATCGGTGTCACCCAGACGCCGAAGGAGATCGAGGTCGAGCTGCCCAGCAGCGCTGACCGCGCCCAGGTGGTGAAGGACATCGAGGCCTCACTGGCCAACGGTGAGGGCGTGCTGTGGCTGACCGACCGGCGCGGCCGCACCGTCGGTGTGCCGAGCGCCAAGGTCGCCTACGTGGAGATCGGCTCCTCGAACGACGAGCGCCGGGTGGGCTTCGGAGTCGGCTGAGCGAGTGGCCGCCTCCCGCGACCTGCTCGAGCGGGAGCTGCTCTTCGTCACCGGAAAGGGCGGCGTCGGCAAGACCACCGTCGCTGCGTCCCTCGCGCTGCTCGCCGCACAGCAGGGCAAGCGGACGCTGGTTGGAGAGGTCGACGCCAAGGGCAACCTGGCCGACTTCTTCTCGGTCGAGCCGACCACCTTCAAGCCGCGCCAGGTGCAACCCAACCTCTTCGCCATGTCCATGGACACCGAGGAGTCGCTGAAGGAGTACCTCACCCTTCAGCTGAAGCTGCCGCTGATGGCCAAGATCGGCCCGCTCTCGCGCATCTTCGAGTTCGTGGCCACGGCTGCGCCCGGCGTCAAAGAGGTGCTGATCACCGGCAAGTTCCTCTGGGAGACCCTCCAGCGCAACTACGACCTGGTGATCGTCGATGCGGCCGCCAGCGGTCACGTGATCGCCCAGCTGGATGCGCCTCAGGCGATCAAGGAGCTGGTCAGCGTGGGCCTCATCCGGTCCCAGACCAGCTGGATGATCGACATCCTCTCCGACGCCGACCGCACCGGGCTGGTGATCGTCTCCACTCCCGAGGAGATGCCGGTCAGCGAGACGATCGATCTCAGCGCGCGGGTGCGCACCGAGACAAGCGTCGACCTGGCCGCGGTCGTGGTGAACCGGGTGCTCCCCGAGCTGTTCGGGCGGGGCGAGGAGGCCGTGTTCGAGCGCCTCTCCGACGCGGACCACCGCAAGGCGCTGGAGGGCGCGCTGGGCGGCGCGGCCGGGGCCGTGCTCGAGGCGGCCCGGCTGGCCGTCACCCTGCGTCGCACCCGGGCCGAGCACCTCGAGCACCTCCGCACCGCGATGGACGCCGACGTCCCGCTGCTCTACGTGCCCGAGCTGTTCGCCCGCTCCCACGGCCTGCGGTCGACCCGGCTGGTGGCCGAGGCGCTCGGCGCGGAGCTCGGGTACTGATGGCCCGTACGGGCAAGGGGCGGCCGAGCGGACCGAACCACTCGATCGAGCAGCTGTTGGCGTCCAAGGAGATCGCCATCTTCTGCGGGTCGGGCGGGGTGGGAAAGACCACCACTGCCGCCGCCGCCGCCGCCATGGTGGCCAGCCGGCAGGGTGGCAAGGTGCTGGTGCTCACGGTGGACCCGGCTCGTCGCCTGGCCAGCGCGCTCGGCCTCGAGGGCTTCGGCAACGTGGAGAAGCAGGTGCCACGGGCGACGTTCGAAGCGGCGGGCGTGTCGCCGAAGGGCGAGCTCTGGGCGGCCATGCTCGACACCAAGCAGTCGTGGGACAACCTCGTCCGTCGCCACGCACCCGACGAGGCCACCGCCCGTCGCATCCTCGAGAACCCGCTCTACCAGAACATCTCCGGGCGCTTCGTGCAGAGCCACGACTACATCGCCATGGAGCGGCTCTACGAGATCCACACCGAGGGCAACTACGACCTGGTGGTGGTCGACACGCCGCCCACGCGCAACGCGATCGACTTCCTCGAGGCCCCTCAGCGGATGGCGGAGTTCTTCTCGAGCCGGTTCCTGCGGATGATCACCGCTCCGGCGCGGTCCCGCTTCATGAACCTCGCCACCCGGCCCTTCTACCAGGTGGCCGATCGCATCCTCGGTTCGCAGCTGCTCGAGGACATCGCCGAGTTCTTCATCCTCTTCCAGACCATGTACGACGGCTTCGTCGAGCGGGCCGACGCCGTCGAGCGCCTCCTCCTCGACCAACGAACGACCTTCCTCGTCGTCACCACGCTCGAGTCCGCGCCCGCCCACGAGGCGCAGTACTTCATCGGCGCGCTGGGGGAGCGGAGCTTCCACCTCGGCGGGCTCATCCTCAACAAGGTGCTGCCGCCGGTCTTCCTCGACGATGCCGCTCGCAGCACGGCCGAGCGCCTCGGCGAAGACCCCCAGGCCGTGGCCGAGGCCCTGCCCGCCGAGCTCGGCCCCACCGACCAGGTGGCTCGCGTCCTCACCGAGGTGGCCGAGAGCTACGAACGGTTCCACGTCATGGCCCAGCGCGAGGCCGAACAGCGCGCCGAGCTGGCGGTCGATCCTGAGGTCACCGTGACGGTGCCCTACTTCGACAGCGACATCCACGACCTGGCCGGACTCCTGCGGCTGGGCGAGGCCATCTGGTCCTGAGCCCCGCCTGAGACGGGGCCCAGGCGGGCGTCGGGGGTCGACTCAACGCCTCGTAGCATGACCGCCGTGCTCGACTACCACCTGCACCTCTGGCCCCACGGCGAAAGAGACCGGCAGCCGACGCTCGAGCAGCTGGCCGACTACTGCGCCCGGGCGGCCGAAGAGGGCATCACCGAGATCGCCGTCACCGAGCACCTCTTCCGCTTCGTCCAGGCCGATGCGCCCCTGGCCGGCGGCTGGCAGAGCGACCCCAACCCGGCGTTGCGGGCCCAGGCGGAGGCGTACTGGCGCCAGCACAACCATGCCGACCTCGACGTCTACGTCGAGACGGTGCTGGAGGCCAAGAAGGCGGGCCTGCCGGTCGTGCTCGGGTTGGAGGTCGACTACTACCACGGCCGCATGGACAAGGTCGATGCCCTCCTGTCCGGCTACCCCTTCGACGTGCTCCTGGGATCGGTGCACTGGATCGGCGCCTGGCTCTTCGACGTGCTCGAGTCGTCCGTGGCCATGGCCGAGTGGGACCACCGGGGCGTGGAGGCCGTGTGGCTGGCCTACACGGAAGCCATCGAGGACCTGGCCGCGTCGGGAGCCTGCGACGTGCTGGCCCATCCGGACGTCTGCAAGGTCGCCGGACACCGTCCGGCCCTTCCCGCCGAGCTCTACGACCGCATGGCCGAGGCCGCCGCCGCGAGCGGCATGGCGGCCGAGGTGTCCTCCGCCGGCTGGCGGAAGCCGGCCGGAGAGGCCTACCCGGCTCCCGAGCTGCTGAGCCGGTTCCACGCCCGAGGGGTGCCCATCACCACCGCCTCCGACGCGCACCGGTTGCCGGACGTCGGGTGGCGCACGGCCGACCTCCGCCCGCTCGTGGAGGCGGCCGGCTACACCTCGCTGGTGGCCTTCCGGGACCGCCGGCCGCACACGGTCGAGCTCTAGTGGCACTGCTGCCGGAGCTGGCCCGCCTCCACGCCCGGCTGGATCCGAGCGCCCTGGCTCACCTGCAACGGCTGATCTCCGCGTGGGGGATGCTCTCCGACCTCTGCTTCGCGGACCTCCTGCTGTTCGTCCCGGTGGCCGGTGCACCCGACGACCGCTTCGTCGTCCTCGGCCAGGTGCGCCCGACGACCAGCCAGACCCTGCACAAGGAGGACCTGGTGGGCCGGGTGCTACCCGGTGCTGGGCGTCCGGTGCTCGCTCAGGCCCTACGCCTCGGAGAGATCGTCGAGGGGGAGGCCGCCGTCTCTGCGAGGGGGGAGCAGGCTCGCACCCAGGGCATCCCGGTGCGGTGGCGTGGTCGGGTGGTCGCCGTGCTGACGCGGGAGTCCGCGCCGAGCGTCGGTCGCCGCCCCGGCGAGCTCGAGCGGGTGTACGTGGAGACCTTCGACCGCTTCGCGCGGATGATCGTGCGTGGCCGGTTCCCGTTCGAGAGAGAGGGGGCCGGTGAAGCCGAGGAGGCCCCGCGCGTCGGCGACGGCGTCATCATCCTCGACGAGGGTCAGCGCATCGAATACGCATCCCCGAACGCGGTCAGCGCCCTCCACCTCATGGGCATCAACTCGAACGGTGTGGGCCTTCGCCTGGGCGAGCTCGGCGTGCACCAGCAGGCGGTGGACGACGCGTATGCAACCGCGCTCCCGTCGAGCGAGGAGCTGGGTCGGGGGCCGGACGTGGTGATGCTGCTGCGCTGCATCCCTCTCGTCGACGGTCCCAACGTCACCGGAGCGCTCGTGCTGCTGCGCGACGTCACCCAGCTGCGCCGCCTCGCCCGTCAGCTGATCTCCAAGGACGCGACGATCCGGGAGGTCCACCATCGGGTCAAGAACAACCTGCAGATGATCTCGTCGCTGCTGCGGCTGCAGGCCCGGCGACTGAACAGCAAGGAGGCTCGGTCGGCGCTGGAGGAGGCCGAGCGCCGCCTGCAGTCGATCGCCCGCGTGCACGACATCTTGTCCCGCGAGGCGATGGAGCAGGTGCCCTTCAACGAGATCGTCGACGATCTGGTGCGGGTGGCGGCCGACTCCGCGTTCTCCATCGAGCAGGCAGTCGAGTTCTACGTCGAGGGCGACGCCGGCGAGCTGCCGGCCGAGGTGGCGACGCCGTTGGCGATCATCCTCCAGGAGATCGTGCAGAACGCGGTCGAGCACGCCTTCGTCACCGACGACGGCGAGCCCCAGATCGGCGGGCGCATCGACATCAAGATCTTCGGCGGGTCCGACGAGCTCCGCATCGAGGTGCACGACAACGGCCGCGGGCTGCCCGACGGCTTCACGGTCGAGGAGTCCGACAGCCTGGGGTTGCAGATCGTCCGCCGGTTGGTCGAGAGCCAGATGGGCGGCTCCATCGCCATGGAGAGCGGGCCGGAGCGGGGCACGGTGGCTCGCCTGGCCATCCCCCTCGCCGACCTGCCTGCCGACTGAGCCCGGACGCGAGAGAACCCCCGCAGAGCGGGGGTTCTCTGCTGCTACTCAGAGCTTCAGCGGGTCAGGCGATCAGGACACGCGGCGCTGACGCGCCAGCCAGGCCTTGCGCAGCTTGCGGCGCTCCTCCTCGGAGGTACCGCCCCAGACGCCCGACTCCTGGTTGGTGGAGAGGGCGAACTCGAGACACGGGATCTGCGCCACGCAGGCGTTGCAGACCGCCTTGGCGTTCTCGATCTGGGTCAGCGCCAGGCCGGTCGTGCCGACCGGGAAGAACAGGTCGGGGTCGGTGTGCCGGCAGCTGGCGTCGTCCCGCCAGTCGTCGGTGTCCCACTCGAACGTACGGCTCCAGGTGAGCGCCACTTTTGAACTGCCTCCAACTCGAGAGCGTGTGTGTGATTCCGTTCACATGGACGCGACCCATGTTTCGGCAATGCAAAAACTCGGTAGCGACAGAGTAAATCTTGGTCCGGGGACGTTCAAGGTTTACTTCGGGTCACCTTGGCAAAGCTGTTCGCCGACCGGCCGCACGAGGTCGAGCATGGAGGCCTCGTACCGCAGCACCAGGCGTTCGGTCTCCCCGAGGAAGTCACCGTCGACCTGGTACGGGAAGGGGCCGTGCCCGTCGACCGTCACCTCGTCCTGGTCGATCCGGTAGGACACGGAGCCGTGACGGCGCAGCGAGCGCCCGTAGCCGAGCGCCGCCCCCACGACCGACAGCAGCGGGCCGAAGCTCATGGTCCGCACGGCCACGACGGCAAGGGGCCGGTCGAGGGCCGCGTCCGGCGCGATGTCGAGGGGGCGGTTGCCGAGGTAGGTGTACGGGCTGGTGTTGAGGGTGATGGCCAGGTAGGCGTCGTCGACCACCGTGCCGTCGGCATGGGTGACGGTGAGGCGAGGCCGGCTGCGGTCGAAGTGCCGGAACCACGTCGAGAACCCGGAGTACACGAACAGCGGGTGCCCGAGGTAGCGCTTCAGGTCCGCCCGCCGCTCCACCTGCTCGACCACGGCCGCGTCGAACCCCATGCCGACGTGGAAGAGGAAGTAGCGCCCGTTGACCGAGCCGAGCCCCACCCGCTCGATGGCGCGCTGCCGGAGGGCGGACAGCAGCTGCGCCGTGGCCTCGACGGGGTCGTTGGTGACGCCGATGGTGCGGGCGAAGACGTTGGTCGATCCACCCGGCAGCACGCCGAGCGCCGTGCTGGATCCGGCCAAGCCGTTGGCCGCCTCGTTCAGGGTGCCGTCACCGCCGAGGACGATCACCGCGTCCACCCCGATCGCCGCCGCACCCTGCGCCAGCCGGGTGGCATGCCCTCTCCGGCTGGTCTCGGCCAGCTCGACGTCGTGATCGGCCGAGAGCGCCGATTGGATCAGCACCCGCGTCCGGGGGGTGACCGAGGACGCGGACGCGTTGACCAGCAGCAGGAGCCGCACGGCCCCGTTACTCCTCGGCGGAGGCGCGCAGCTGGGCCAGGCTCCGGGCGAGGAGCCGGGAGACGTGCATCTGGCTGATGTCGAGACGGCTGGCGATCTCCGACTGGGTGAGGCCCTCGAAGAACCGGAGGTGGAGTATCCGCTGCTGACGGGCCGGCAGCTGCGCCAGCAGGGGCGAGAGAGTCGCCCGGTGCTCCACGTCGATCATGGAGTCGTCGTCGGAACCGAGGTTGGTCGACAGGGAGCCGCCGTCGTCGCCCGGTGAGGGAGCGTCGAGCGACGTGAAGCGGTACGCCTGCCCGGCCTCCATGGCCTCGAGGATCTCCTCGTCGGACACACCTGCTTCCACGGCGATCTCGGCCACCGTCGGCGAGCGGCCGAGGTCCTGGTTGAGGGTGGCGACGATCTGGCCCAGCCTGAGGTGCAGCTCCTGCATGCGCCGGGGCACGCGGACGGCCCAGCCCTTGTCCCGGAAGTGCCGCTTCAGCTCCCCGACGATGGTGTGGGTGGCATAGGTGGAGAACTCGAGTCCGCGCTCGGGCTCGAAGCGGTCGACCGCCTTGATGAGCCCGACGGAGGCCACCTGCACCAGGTCGTCGAGCGGCTCGCCGCGGTTGTTGAACCTACGGGCCAGGTACTCGGCCAGGCCGATGTGGGCTTCGATGAGCTCGTCGCGCAGGCGCGGCGAGCGCGTCTCGGCGAAGGCGACGAACATCTCCCGCAGCTCCTTGCGCCGCTCCGCGTCGAACGCCACGGTCAGGTGTCGCTTCGGCGCTTGACGAAGCGGAAGCTCGGAGTCCCGTCACCATTGGTCTCGATGCTGTGCTCGTCGGTCACGGCGTCGAGGATCAGCTGGGAGAGCTCGCTCATGCCCGGTGACCCGCTGTCCACGTCGTCGAACGCAGCCGTGCCGGCCACCTCGAGGCCCTTCTCGCGCAGGGAGTACTGCAGGGCCACCGTGCCTGAACGGCCCCGGCTGCCGATGAGGCCGAAGACCAGCTCGTCGATGGCGATGCGGAGGTCGTCGATCTCGTCGATGGTGAACGACAGGCGGCTGGCGAGGCCCATGGCCGTCACCCGCGCCAGCCTCAGGAACTCCGGATCGGCAGGCATGACCAGCCGCACCTCGTCGTGCATGAGCGGGGACGCTACCACCGAGGTCAGGAGGTCCCGGGAGGCCCAAGTAGGGAGCGTCGCGCCGCCAGTTTGGCGCAGCACCCCGCATGTGGAGGACAATCTCGGCATGAACGTCGTCGTCTGCGTCAAGCAGATCCCCGACCCGGCTTCTCCGGGCAAGCTGGACCCGAGCACCAAGACCCTCGTGCGCGAGGGCAAGCTGGTGGTCGACGATTCCGACATGTACGGCATCGAGATGGCCTTGCAGCTCGTCGGCACCGCCGGCGGGGGCGAGGTCACGCTCGTCTCGATGGCCCCGAACAACGAGACGGCCGGGCTCCGCACCGGTCTGGCCATGGGGGCGGCGAAGGCCATCCTCGTGAGCGACGACTCCCTGAAGGGGGCCGACGCGCTCACCACGGCCAAGGTGCTGGCTGCGGCCATCAAGCGAGTCAACCCCGACCTGGTGATCGCGGCCACCGAGTCCACCGACGGCTACACCGGCACGCTCCCCGTGCAGATGGCCGAGCTGCTGGGCTTCCCGTCCATCACCTTCGCCAAGAGCGTGCAGGTCGACGGCACCACGGTGAAGGTCGACCGCCAGACCGAGGCGGGCTACGACGAGGTCGAGTGCCCGCTGCCTGCAGTCGTCACCGTCACCGCCGGCGTGGTGGAGCCCCGCTATCCCTCCTTCAAGGGGATCATGGCCGCCAAGGGCAAGCCGGTCGAGCAGCTCACCGTGGCCGACCTCGGCATCGACGGCGGCGTGGCCGTCACGCAGGAGGTCACCGACGTGGTGGCCGCAGAAGCCCGTAAGGCTGGTGAGATCGTCACCGACGAAGGTGACGCCCACGAGCGCATCGTCCAGTTCCTCGAGCAGCTGAAGGTGATCTGAACATGGCATTCGACAAGGTATGGGTCCTGGCCGAGGCCTTCGAGGGCAAGCCCCTCACGGTCGTCAACGAGCTGCTCACCAAGGCGCGCGAGATCGGCACCACGGTCGAGGCCGTGTGCTTCGGCGGTGACGCCGCCTCCTACGCCGCCGACCTCGGCAAGTTCGGCGTCACCAAGGTCTACGACGTGGGCGACCTGGGTGGTGCGCTTCCGGGCGTCCCGGTCGCATCGGCCATCGCAGCCCAGATCGCCGAGGGCAACCGTCCCGACGCCATCCTCTTCGCCCAGAGCTACGACGGCCGCGACATCGCCGGCCGGCTGAGCGCTCGGCTGAACCTCGGTGTGCTCACCAACCTGGTCGGCCTGGCCGACGACGGCACGGCCGAGCACGCCATCTTCGGCGGCGAGACGCTCGTCAAGGCCAAGCTCACCGGCGAGCGGCCCTACATCTTCCTCGTGCGGCCGAAGTCCTTCGCCCCCGAGGAGTCGGGCGGCGGCGCCCCCGAGGTCACCACCATCGCGGCTCCTGACGCCGGCGCCACCAACGGGGCCAAGATCTCCCAGCGCCACGTCGAGGAGCGCACCGGTCCGAAGCTGGACGAAGCGCCGGTCGTGGTCTCCGGTGGCCGCGGTCTCGGCGAGGCCGACAAGTTCGAGATGGTCGAGGAGCTGGCCAAGCTGCTCAAGGGTGCGCCCGGCGCATCCCGCGCCATCGTGGACGCCGGCTGGGTGCCCTACGCCTACCAGGTCGGCCAGACCGGCAAGACGGTGAAGCCGACCATCTACATCGCCGTCGGCATCTCCGGCGCGACGCAGCACATGGTGGGGATGAAGGGCGCCAAGAACATCATCGCCATCAACAAGGACCAGGAAGCACCGATCTTCTCCATCGCCGACCTCGGCATCGTGGGTGACGTCCACAAGGTCGTCCCCAAGCTGATCGAGGCCCTCAAGGGCCGCTAGCCCGGCCTCGCAGCACTGCTCTGTCGACGAAGCCCCCGCCTCGGCGGGGGCTTCGTCGCGTGGTGCGTGCGGTTCGTGCTGCTGGGATCTGCTGCTGGGTCAGCCGACTTCGCGATCCGCCCGGTTGCTCCAGTGGATGCGGTTGGCGCGCCGGAGGTCGTCCTCGAAGTCGACCTCCACCGCCGCGAAGTGGGTGATGTCGACGGCCTGGACGCGCATGGAGTCCACGGTGATCGCGGTCTCGATGCCGCGCTCGAAGTAGTCGGTCTCGGCGCAGTCGCGCAGGTTGTCGATGAGCACGGCCTTGTCACCGTCGGCGACGTAGTTGATGCCCACCGCCTCGCCCAGCCCGTCGGACACGGTCTTCGACAGGCCGTGGATGAAGCCCTGCCCGTCAAGGGTGTACTTCACCTCTTCCTCGCCCACGGCCGCCCGGTTGACGCAGACGAAGCTCTCGTCCGCGTCGATCCATGGCCGCACGTGCGCCAGCAGGCGGGCGTCGAACACGACGTCGCCGTTGAGCCACAGCACGCCGCCTGATCGGCTCGTGGTCAGCGCTCTGAGCAAGCTCTTGGACGTGTTGGTGCGGGCGTAGTCCGGGTTGTAGGCAAAGAGAAGGTCCGGCGCGGCGGCCATGATCACGGCTGCCTTGAAGCCGACGACCGCGGTGATCGGAACATCCTCGAGCACCTCGCGCAGGTTGTCGATCTGCTGGCGGAGGATGCTGCGGCCATCCTGCAGCGGGGTCAGGGGCTTCGGGAGCGGCCGGCCCAGCCGGGTCCCCATGCCTGCAGCCAGGATCACCACCTGGAAGTCGCTGGTCACTGGCCGGCCAGCACTGCGGTCGGGGCCCGCACGGGAGCGGGCTGGGCGGTGAAGAAGCGCTCGAGCACCCGGGCGGTGGAGCCACCGTCCTCGAGATGGCAGAACTGCCGGCGGAAGCTGCGATACGCCCCGGCGTACTGCCGGGCGACGTTGGGCAGGTCGGCGATCGCATCCAGCACCTGGTCGGTCGTGTCCACGACCGGGCCCGGAGGCGCATCCCGGAGGAAGTCGAAGTAGAAGCCCCGCAGGGTGTCGCGATAGTGCGCCAGGTCGTAGGTGAAGAAGATGATCGGCTTGGCGGTGATCGCGAAGTCGAACATCGTCGACGAGTAGTCGGTGAGGAGCGCGTCGGCGGCGAGGTACAGGTCACTCACCTCCGGCAGCATCGAGACGTTGCGGATGCACGCGCTCTCCACGTCGCCCACTCGAGCGGAGTCGAAGTAGTGGAGCCGCAGCAGCAGGACGTGGTCACGACCTAGGCGCCGTTCGAAGGCCTCCAGGTCGAGCTGCAACGGGAAGACATCAGGTTCTTTCAGGTCGTCGCGCCAGGTGGGGGCGTAGAGCACGACCGTCTTGTCGGGGCCGATCGCGAGCCGGCGGCGCACGGCGGCCCGGATCTCGGGCGCCCGGGCGGAGCTGAGTACGTCGTTGCGCGGGTACCCGGTCTCGGCCAGTGGACGGGGGTAGCCGAACGCCCGCTGGAGCGGGCCGGTGCTGGCCCGGTTGGGGGACAGCAGGTGGTCCCACCGGTCGACATCGTCGCTGAGGCGCTGGGTGCGAGCCGTGGGGACCCCGATGGCGTCGTAGTGGATGCGCTTCAGGGGCGTGCCGTGCCACGTCTGGACGTAGACGGTGCCCGGCGACTTGACCCAGTCACGATCGACGTGGGTGTTGGAGACCAGCACATCGGCCGACTCGAGGGCACGGACGCCTTCGGCACCGGCGAAGGGCACGGTCGTCACCGAGGCGGGGAAGGCGTCGAGATGATCGGGGTCGGCGAGCCAGACGTGCTCCAGGTCGTCACCGCGTTCGACCAGCGCCTCGTAGATGGCTCGAGGGGAATCGGAGTACCGGCCCGCGAAGCTGTTGTAGACGACCTTCATCCCACTCCCTCTCCATCTGTGTACGTGCCAAGGGGCCACGCCCTACCGGGCGTGGCGTCGGAACCATCGGGGGTGCAACACGTTGAGCTCGACTGCAGCACCCAGCGAGGTGACAGGTCGTTCTGCCCCATCATGCCAGGTCGTCAATCGGCGAACTAAGCGGCCGTCACAGACCCGACAGATCGCCCACGGGACGGGGGCGGGCTCAGTCGAGCCCGAGGCGGGCCCGTACGGCCGGCCGGCGCAGCGGTGGCACCGTCGGTGGGGGTGAACGGCGCGCCGGCAGCTCGGCCAGGAGGGCGGTGGTGGCCGCCGCGATGGCCCGCACCGCCTCCTGCATCGCGGCTGCAGTGGCGGGGGAGGGAGCCTGCACGCCGCCCACCTTGCGCACGTACTGCAGTGCCGCCGCCTCGATCTCCTGGGGGGTGGCGGCAGGCTCGAGGCCTCGGAGGGTGGTGATGTTCCGGCACATGTGCGGCACGCTACCCAGGCGCCGTGACCGGTGTCCCCGTCAGACGAGCGGCCAGGGGTAGGGCCGTTCGGACGTCGGCCGCGGGAAGCGGGCTCGAGCGCACACCCGACGGGCCCGGTCCACGAGCGCCTCGATCTCCCAGTCGTCGAGGAGACCGTCGAGCTCGGGCGGTGCCGCCGCCAGGCGTTCGACGTCCGGGAGCAGCTCGGGGGGAATGGGCTCGCCGGCGAAGTCCCACACGACGGTGCGCAGCTTGTCCTCGGCGTGGAACGCCACCCCGTGGTCGATGGCCCAGATCCGGTCGTCCTCGCCGAGGATGCAGTGGCCCCCCTTCCGGTCGGCGTTGTTGATCAACAGGTCGAAGGTGCCGATGGCGCGCAGAGCGTCGTGGCGGGCTTCGTCCTCCAGCAGGGTGAAGTAGTGCTGCGAGAAGTCGGCGGGCACGAAGCGCTGCAGGGAGCCGACGCCGTAGGGAGCGTCGAGCCGCACGATCGTCTCGGGCACCAGGCCCCATCCGAGGGCCTCGGAGACCACGAAGGCGGCCACCTCCCTGCGGTAGAGGCCGTCCGGGAAGTCCCAGAGCGGGCGCTCGCCACGATGCGGCTTGTACACGGCATCGATGCCCGCCACGTCGCCGGCCTCTGCCTCGTCCGCGCTCGGGTCCACGTGGACGAAGAAGGTGGCGTTCGAGCTCCACGGCATGCGGCCGCGCAGCTCGAGGGTGCCCTCGGCGAGCAGCGTCAGTGCTTCAGATGGCCGTTGCTGCGGGGGCACGCGTGTCCACTCGGATCGATCGGTTGCCCGCAGAGCGGACAGTTGGGGCGGCCCTGCTGCACGAGGTCGGCACCCCGCACGGCCAGCGCGGCGATCTGGGCCTGGTCGATGCCGAAGCGCGCCTCTTGCGCTCCCACGTCCCCGGCGTCGTCGGTGTCGTCGCGCACCGCCTCCTGCACGACCAGGGTCACCTTTCCGGTGGCGACGTCGTAGGGGGTCAGCGCCATCGCCCCGGCCACGAAGGCGGGCTGCACGGGCTCCTGCAGGTCGAGGTCGGAGGGCATGGGGCCAGGAGGCGGAAGGTCGGCCAGCAGCTCGGTGAGGGCGGTGGCGAGCGCAGCGACCTGGGTCTTCTCGCACTTGAGGGTGACGACCTCCGGACCCAGCCGGGCCTGCAGGTAGAAGACGCGCTGCCCGGGCGGGCCTACCGTGCCGACCGTGATCGCCTCGACCGAGGGCAGGTCGTAGGGCTCAGGCATCCGAGCTCCTCACGAGGGCGCCAGCTGGCTCAGGTCACCGGTCATCGAGTTGACCGTGAGCACCGTCGGCCCGACCGAGCCGTAGGCGATCGTGGTCACCGAGCAAGGCGAGATCACGATGCGTTGGAACAGGTCGAGATGGGTGCCGAGCGCGGCTGCGACCGCAGCCTTGATGGGGTCGGCGTGGGAGACGGCGACGATGGTGCCACCTGGGTGCGCCGCCACCAGCTTGGCGATGGCCCCGGTGATGCGGGTCTGCATCTCTGCGAAGGACTCGCCGCCGGGGAAGCGGAAGCCGCTCGGGTAGCGCTGCACCGTCGACCACTCGGGCAGCTTCATGAGCTCCTTGAGGCTGCGGCCCGTCCACTCGCCGAACTCGCACTCGAGCAGTCCGCGCTCGGCCACGACCTTGAGGCCCCGGAGCTTGGCGATCGGAGCGGCGGTCTGCCGGGTGCGTTCGAGTGGCGAGGCATAGACGGCGTCCACCGACTCGAGCAGAGCCAGGCGCTCGCCAACCGCCTGCGCCTGCGCCTGCCCGGAGTCAGCAAGGTCGAGGCCCTTGGCCCTCCCCGGCAGCACGGATCCGGTGGTCGGGGTCTGTCCGTGCCGCACCAGGTGCACGACGGTCGGTGGTGTCGGCTTCGCTCGGCGGGGCATGTTCGGTCGTTCAACCTACCCTCAGCCCGTGCCGGAACATTCGCCCACCCCGGTCGGTGAGGACTCGCTCGAGCGGGTCACCTCCGAGATCGTCGACTGCTTCGCCTGCCCGCGACTGGTGGCCTGGCGCGAGCTGGTGGCTCGTGAGAAGCGTGCCGCATTCCGTGACGAGGACTACTGGGGCCGGCCCATTCCCGGCTTCGGTGACCCTCGGGCGCGGGTTCTGCTCGTCGGCCTGGCGCCGGCGGCGCACGGGGGCAACCGCACCGGGCGGGTCTTCACGGGCGACCGCAGCGGCGACTGGGTCTTCCGGGCGCTGTTCCGGGCGGGCTACGCCAACCAGCCCACCAGTGTCTCCGCCGACGACGGGCTGGCGCTGCGGGACGCCTACGTGGCGGCGGCGGTGCGTTGCGCACCACCGGGCAACGCGCCCACGCCGGCGGAGCGGGAGACGTGCCGGCCGTACCTCGAGCGGGAGATGGCGCTCCTCACCGATCTCCGCGTGGTGGTGGCGTTGGGCCAGTTCGCGTACAACGTGATCTGCACCATGGTGGGCATCCGCCCCCGGCCGCCCTTCGGCCATCTGGTGGAGGTGCCGACCGACCGGGGCTGGACCCTCGTGTGCTCGTACCACCCGAGCCAGCAGAACACCTTCACGGGCGTGCTGACCGAGGCCATGTTCGACGCCGTCTTCACGCGGGCCAAGGAGCTGTCCGGCCTGGGCTGACTAGGAACCTCGAGTGTCTACCCTACGGAGATGCGCGCGCCGGACCCCGCCACCACCGTCGCCCGGCTCAAGGCGGCGACGCGGGATCTGGTCGCCCTCACCGGCAGCGCAAGCCCCGAGCGGCTGCAAAAGGTCCCCGTTGAGGGGCAGTGGTCGGCGGCCATGGTGCTCGCCCACCTGGCGGACGCAGAGCTGGTGTACAGCGTGCGCGTGCGCATGGTGCTCACCGGCGATCGCCCGTACCTCGCTCCCTACGACGAGCAGCGGTGGGTGACGCGCTTCGCCGAGCTCGACACCGACCCCAAGCAGTGCACGTCGCGCTGGCGGGCGCTGCGCGACGCCAACCTCCGGCTCTTCGGCTCGTTGGACGACGCCGAGTGGAGGCTGACGGGGCTCCACGGTGAGCGGGGCGAGCAGTCGGTGCTGCAGCTGGCCGGCTCGGTGGCGAACCACGACCGGGAGCACCTCGACCAGATCCGCAAGGCGCTCAGCCGGCCCAGCGCCACGTGAGCCGAGCCGAGGCCGGCGACGACAGCACGCTTGCCACCACCAGCCGTCGCGGCGCGGCCGGGCCCAAGGAGTTCGTGGTGCTCGTCGCCTGCTGCATGGGCATGGCCGCGCTGTCCATCGACCTGATGCTGCCCGCCTTCCCCGAGATGCGACAGGCCTTCGGGCTCGGGCCGGAGTCCACCCGAGTCTCGTTCCTGATCACCGCCTTCCTGCTCGGGTTGGCCGTCGGGCAGCTCGTGTACGGACCCATGTCCGACCGCTTCGGCCGCAAGCCGCTGCTCTACGCCGGTCTCGTCATCTACGTCACCAGTGCCGCCGCCGCCGCGCTCATGCCGTCCCTCACCGGTGTGATCATCTGCCGGGTCTTCTGGGGGATGGGCGCGGCCGCGCCGAGATCACTCGCCCTCGCCATGGTGCGCGACACGTTCCACGGCGACCGCATGGCGCGGGCGATGTCCCACGTCATGGCCACGTTCATCGTGGTGCCCGTCTTCGCGCCGGGAGTGGGTTCGCTGCTTCTGGCCGTCGCTCCGTGGCGGGTGGTGTTCTGGTTGCCCGTGGTGCTCGCCGCCGGCCTCGCCCTCTGGGCCATCCGGCTGCCCGAGACGCTGCCGCCGGAGCGTCGCCGCGCCGTCACTCCAGCCGCGCTCGGGATGGCCCTCGGCGAGGTGCTCAGGAACCGCCGGACCGTGGCCTTCGCGCTCGCCCTCACGTGCCTGTTCGGCACCATGGCGTCCTACATCGGCAGCGCCCAGATCCTCATCGTGGAGGTGTTCGGCCAGGCCGAGGCCTTCCCGATCATCTTCGGTGTGCTGGCGTGCATGCTCGGCGTCGGCAACCTGGTGAACGGTGCGGTCGTGCAGCGCTTCGGCTTCGACCGCCTCGTGCGGTTCAGCGTGCTCCACCTGCTCGGGGCGGCCGCCATCCTGGCCGCCGTGGCCACCTTCACCGACGGCCGGCCGCCGCTGTGGGCCTTCTGCGTGCCGGTGGCGCTCCTGCTGCCCGCCGTGTCGATGCTGATGCCCAACGCCAACACGGCGGCCATGGCGCCGCTCCCGCACGTTGCCGGCATGGCCGCAGCCGTGCTCGGCACCGTGTCCACCGGAGGCGGCGCACTCATCGGCTCCCTGGTCGACTCCGCCTACGACGGGTCGATCAAGCCCTTCGCCTACGGCGCGCTGCTGCTGGCCATCGTGGCCGCCACCAGCGTGCTGGTGCTGGCCGGTCCTGCACCCGAGCGGGTGGCCTCGACCACCCCGGCCACCGCGTAGCCCACCTTCAGACCCAGGCTGCGCTGGAGATCAGGCGGGTGCGGGTGCGGCGGCCTTCTTCTTCGGCTTGGGCGGCGGCACGCCGAGCTTCGGCTCCTGCACGGGTGCCCAGTCCGGCCACCGCCGGCGACTGACGGTCGAGAGGCGACGCATCAGGTCGATCGCACCGGGGTCGTCGTCACCCGGGCGCCCGATGATCGAGCCGTCCTCCAGCATCTTGATGAGGATCTCCCGGCCGAGGTCGGTGCGGACCACGGTGAGCGTCCAGTCGCTGAACTCGCCGATGCCGCCGGTCGAGATGTCGGCGTGCTCGGCGGCGAAGTCAGGGCAGAGCTTGCAGCCCTCGCGCGTCCACTGGTGGCACTCCTTGAGATCGATCTCGTGGTAGTCGCCGTTCTTCATCCAGATCTGGAACACGCCCTTGATGTTCATCTTCTGCATGTCCTGCTTCTTGAGGCCGTACTTGGCCTCGAAGAGCTCCTCGAAGATGGCGTCGTCGAAGGTCTTCGAGCAGAGCAGCCCGACGTTCAGAGCGAACCGGCGGCCCACCTTGCCGACCTTGCGCGCGTTCATCACCGGCGGGGAAGACGTCTGGCAGCCCATGCCGACGAGAGCGACCTTCTCCGCGCCCCCGGCGATGGCCTCGTCGTAGGCCATGGTGTTGGACGAGTACGTGTAGCGGCTTCCGGCGCCGCGCAGCACGTCATCACGCGTCTTGGCCACGCCGGGGATGGCCTTCCAGGTGCTCCCGTCGCCCTCCAGGTAGGACACGAGGGCGGCGTCGATGTAGCCCTTCTCGAGGCACCAGATGAGGATCGCGGACACGAGGCCGCCGTCCTGGCCCATCTTGTGGACCATGTCGTCGGAGGCACGGGCGAGGATGACGTCCTTGGAGATGCCGGACAGCTCCTTCGGGTCTCGGGCCCGGCCGAAGAGGAACTTGTCGACCTCCGGCTCCCACGCACGGAAGCGCGGGCAGGCGCGGGTGCACGACGTGCAGCCCTTCTCGCCATGGACGCAGTTGTCGGGGCCCAGCTCCTCCTCGATGTGGAACGGCTTGTAGATGCCGTCCTTGTCGTTGTAGCTCAGGACGTCATGCGGGCACACCACGACGCAGCCCGCACAACCGGTGCACAGCCCGGAGGTGACGACCTCGGCGTAGAGCTCCTTCCACTGCGCGGTCCAGCGTTCTGCCATGGCCGGGGAGGCTAGAGCCTGCGCGGAACGAAGCGCAGATCCCGGCGGTACCGTGCGCCCGGTGCCGGAGCTGCCGGAGGTCGAGCTGTACCGGCGCCTGGCCGAACGAGCGCTCGACCGCACCGTGCTGGGCGTGCATGCGCCGGACACGTGGTTCCTCAAGCGGGGGCTCGATCCGCCCACCGTCACGGCCGCGCTGGAGGCCCGCCGCTTCAACGCAGCTCGCCGGATCGGCAAGCTCCTGCTGCTCGACACCGACGGCCCCACCCTCGGGCTTCGCTTCGGTATGACCGGTCGCCTGCTCGTGGATGGCGACGCCGGTGTGGAAGGAATGCTGTACTCCAGCGACCGGGCCGAGACGGCATGGGACCGCTTCGAGGTGCGCTTCGTCGACGGCGGGCGTCTGACCATGCGCGACCCGCGCCGGCTCGGAGGCGTCGAGCTCGATCCGGACGAGGGCAGGCTCGGGCCGGACGCCCTCGGCCTCGCTCCGGCCCAGCTCAGAGACGCGCTGGCGGCCAGCACCGCACCCTTGAAGGCGCGACTGCTCGATCAGGCGAGAGTCGCCGGCGTCGGCAACCTCATCGCGGACGAGGCGCTGTGGCGGGCCGGCCTGGATCCCCGGCGACCTGCCGGCGCCCTGGGCGTCACCGAGCTGCGACGGCTGCACCACCACCTCCGCCGCACGCTCGACGACCTGCTCGAACGAGGCGGCTCTCATCACGGGGACCTGCTGCCGCACCGTCGCCCGGGCGGGGCGTGCCCGAGAGACGGTGCGGCGCTCGTGCACGCCACTGTGGGCGGGCGCAGCACGTGGTGGTGCCCGAAGCACCAGCGCTAGCCGGCCTGCCGCAAAGGTTCAGTCCACCCGAGGCGAGTCCTCAGGCCCGGCAGCGGTCTTCGCGCTCGGCACCTCGGGATCGGTCTCGCTCGGGCCGGCCTCGGCCTCGGGTGATCCGGGCAGCCCTGGCAGGTCCTTCTGCTCGCCCGCCTGCTCGCTGCTCTGCTTCTCGTTGTCTGACATGCCTGCCTCCTGTGCGTCGGGTCGCGGTGGCCTACCCACCGTGCTCCGAGCGCAGAACACGCGCCAGGCCATCCCTGGCGCTCGTTAGCGTGGCGCCCATGGAGCGCCGAGCCGACCGCCGAACGAAGATCGTCGCCACCATCGGCCCGGCCTCGGAGAGCCCGAAGGTGCTGGCTTCGATGATGGAGGCCGGCATGGACATGGCGCGGGTCTCGCTCGCGCACGGCCCGGTGGAGGAGACGATCGAACGGATCGCCCAGATCCGTGCTGTGGCCCGCCAGGTGGGGCGCACGGTGGGGGTGCTGGCCGACCTGCCCGGACCCAAGGTGCGCGCCGCTTCGTTCCCCGATGCCGGTGTGATGCTCGAGCAGGGCGAGCGCATCGAGCTGGTGCCGTCTGCGGCCGGGATGGGCAGCGACAACCGTCGGATCGCCGTCGATCAGTCCGACCTGCTGGCGATCCTCCAGGCCGGTGACTCCGTGAGCCTCGGCGACGGTGGCACCTCGCTTCTCGTCGACAGCGTCGGGGCCGAGCGGGCGCTGGCCACGGTGACCACGGGCGGGCGCATGCTCGGTCGCCCCGGGGTCAGCCTGCCGCCCGAGCGCCTCACCGCCGGAACGCCCACCGCCGAGGATCTGCGAATGCTGGCCGCGATGCTCGACGCCGGAGTCGACGCGGTCGCCCTCTCGTTCGTGCGCAGCGCCGACGACATGCGCCGGTTCCGCTCTGCGGCCGGCTCCGACGCCCCCATGCTGGTCGCCAAGATCGAGACCCAGCAGGCGGTCGACTCGCTCGAGGAGATCCTGGCCGTCTCCGACGGCGTCATGGTGGCACGAGGCGACCTCGGCATCCGCTGCGCCCTCGAGGACGTGCCGCACTACCAGAAGCGCATCATCCGCTCCGGGGTGGCGCACGGGCGCCCGGTGATCACGGCCACCCAGATGCTCGAGTCGATGGTGCGGGCACCGGTGCCGACCCGCGCCGAGGCGACCGACGTGGCCAACGCCGTGTTCGACGGCACCAGCGCGGTCATGCTCTCGGGCGAGACGGCCATCGGCCACGACCCCGCCCTCGTCGTCGCCACCATGGCCCGCTTAGCGGCCCGCGCCGAGGAGGACTTCGACTACCTCGGCTGGGGTCGCAACCTCGGCCGCACGCAGGCCGCGCTGGCCGCCGACGCCTCGGCCGACGTGCGCATCACGGGAGCCATCTCCGCGGCTGGCTGGAGGGCAGCCGTGGACGCCGACGTCACGGCCATCATCGCCTGCACCAACACCGGCGACACGGCACGTGCCATCTCCCGCTTCCGGCCCACGATGCCGATCCTCGCGGCCACGCCGTCAGAGCGCACGGCCCGCCAGCTCGCGGTGGCTTGGGGCATCACCCCGGTGGTCATCGAGCGTCGGGAGACGACCGACGAGATCGTGTGGTTCGCCGTCATGGCTGCCGTCGAGGGCGGCCTGGTGAAGCACGGCGACACCGTCGCCGTGCTCGTCGGCTCGCCGGACGACCCCGAGCCCACCACCGACGTGCTGCGCCTCGTCCGGATCCGTGAGGAGCCGTCCGGACACGGCCGAGCGACGCCAAGGTGACGCCTTCGCCTTGACGGTCAGCGCAGCAGCAGGGTCGCCAGGCGCGCCTGCACGATGCGCATGCCGATGGCGACCATGACGCCGAGGTAGGCGACGTGCACGGCCACCTCCCAGCCGACCGCGCCGGTGGTGAGCCGCCGGACGAGGTCGACCCCGTGGAACAGCGGTGTGCACCACACCAACAGCTGCACCGGTCGGGGATAGGTGGTGAGCGGGAAGAAGGTCGCCGAGAACAGGAACAGCGGGAGCACGACGAGCTGGATCAGGTCGAAGTCCTGCCATCCCCGCATGTACGTCGTCGCCGCCATGCCGATGGATGCGAAGGCGGCGGCGATGAGCAGGCAGGCGGGCCAGGCCAGCAGCCCCCACCAGGACTCGACGAGACCGGCCGCAGCCATGACGCAGATGAACACGGCGCTGTAGAGGCCACCGCGGATCAGCGACCATGACATCTCGCCGAACGCCACGTCGGTCACACCGAGGGGCGTCGACAGCACCGCTTCGTACGTCTTCGCGTACTTGAGCTTGTAGAAGAGGCCGAAGGTGGCGTCGATGATGGCGCCGTTCATGGCCGATGACGCGAGGAACGCGGGAGCCACGAACGCGGCGTAGCGAAGCGGCCGACCGTCCGGCCCGGCCACTGCACCCACGAGCTGGCCCAGCCCCACGCCGAGCGAGAAGAGGTAGAAGATCGGCTCGAACATGCCCGCCACCAGCAGGGGCCACATCCGCCGGTACGACAGGATGTTGCGCTCCACCAGCCTCGCCGCCCGGCGTCCACCCAGGACGATGGGCGGCGCGAGCCTTAGCGCGAGCGGGAGATCGGAAGCCACGCCGCTCACGCCGCCAGACGACGGGCGAACGTGCGCTGGGCGAAGAACCAGCCGGCGGCCACGCAGACCGAGAGGTAGCAGACGTGCAGCACGGCCTCACCGCCGCCGAGGGTGCCGAGCACGAGGCCGCGGGTGAGCTGCACGCCATGCCAGAGCGGGGTGATCCATGCCACCGGCTGCACCAGCGCCGGGAGCTGGGAGACAGGGAAGAAGGTGCCCGAGAAGAGGAACAGGGGCAACACGGCGAGGCGGAAGATGAGTGCGAACGACTGGTCGTTCTCCTGGGTGGCGGCGAAGGCGGCGATGGGGCCGGCGAAGGCCATGCCGCACAGCAGGGCGGCGAACGGGCTGAGCAGCCCGAGTGGGCTGTCGACCACGCCGAAGAGCGTGATCGTGGCCAGGTAGGCGGTCGCGACCATCGTGATCCGCAGCGCCATCCAGAGGAACTGGCCCAACACCAGGTCGGACACGCCGATGGGGCCGGCGAGCATGGCGTGGTAGGTCCGCAGCCACTTGATGCCGGCCATGATCGGGAACATCGACTCACCGACCGCGGTCTGCATGGCGGCGGCGGCCAGCAGGCCGGGCGCCACGAAGGCGAGGTAGGAGACACCACCAAGGTGGGCTTCACGCGATGCCGGGTCGATGATCGACCCGAGCCCGACGCCCATGGCGAGCAGGTACAGCACCGGCGCGAGGAAGGACGACACGACGCTTCCTCGCCAGGTGGTGCGGTACACGACGAGCTGGTGCTCGAGGACGCGGATGGCCGGCGAGGGCATCGCTACTCCACCAAGGTCCGGCCGGTGAGGTGGAGGAAGACGTCCTCCAGGGTGCCGCGCCGGACGAGGACGGCCGCCGGCGTGATGCCGCGGGCGTGCACCGCGGCCACCGTGGCGTCCCCATCGCCCGTGTACACGAGCACGCGGTCGGCCAGTGCCTCGACGCGGTCGCCCACCCCCTCCAGCGCCGGCGTGTGGCCGGCGGCGGTGCCAGGTGGGAAGCGCAGCTCGACCACCTCCCGGGTCGAGTACCGGTCGATGAGCTGTCTTGGCGACCCCTCCGCCACGATCCTGGCGTCGTCCATGATCACGAGGCGGTCGCACAGCTGCTCGGCCTCGTCCATGTAGTGCGTCGTGAGCAGCAGCGTGACCCCCTGTTGCTTGAGGCTCCACAACCGGTCCCACAGGACGTGACGGGCTTGCGGGTCGAGGCCCGTCGTCGGCTCGTCGAGCAGCAACAGCTCGGGTTCGTTGATGAGCGAGCGGGCGATCGTGAGCCGGCGCTTCATGCCCCCGGAGAGCGGATCGACCTTGCTCGATGCTCGGTCCTCGAGGTGGACGAAGGCCAGCAGCTCGTCGATGCGCGACCGCAGCACCGCCCGTGGCAGGTCGAAGTAGCGGCCGTAGACGATCAGGTTCTCGCGGACGGTGAGCTCGAGGTCGAGCGTGTCCTCCTGCGGGACGACGCCCAGGCGGGCACGGATCGCCGACCCGTCGACGGCGGGATCCATGCCGAGCACCCGCAGGGTGCCGCCGGTGGCCGGCGACGTGCACCCGATCATCCGCATGGTCGACGTCTTGCCTGCGCCGTTGGGCCCGAGGAAGCCGAACGCCTCACCCGGCGCGACCTCGAAGTCGATGCCGGCAACGGCCACGAAGTCGCCGAAGCTCTTCGTGAGCCCGCGAGCCTCCACGAGGTGCCGCTGGCCCGAAGTCACGCTGGCGGAGCCTAACGACGCGCGGCGACAACGGATCCGGAGATCCGCGGGGTCGAGTCGGCGACGCACGGCACGTGGCCGGCGCGACAGGATGGGCCGATGAGCGACCTTTCGAGCACTCCACGCATCCCGCCCCTGACCCCCGAGGAGCAGACCCCGGACCAGAAGGAGATGCTCGAGTCGATGGGTCCCCGGCAGTCGAAGATGAACATCTTCACCACGCTGGCCCGCCACCCCGGGCTCTTTCGCCGGTGGATGCCCTTCGGCGGCAAGCTGCTGCAGGGAGGGAAGCTGTCCCCGAGGGACCGTGAGCTGATCATCCTGCGGACGGCGGTGCGCTGCAACGCCCGGTACGAGTGGGCCCAGCACGTGCCCATCGGCCAGCAGGCGGGACTGAGCGACGAGGAGATGCGCCGGGTGGCCGAGGGCCCGGACGCCGCCGGGTGGAGCGAAGAGGACGCGGTGCTGCTGCGGGCCGTCGACGAGATCCACGACGATCACCGCATCGGCGAGGCCACCTGGGCGTCGCTCGCGGAGCGGTACACCACCGAGCAGCTCATCGAGGTGCCCATGCTCTCGGGCCACTACGCCCTCCTCGCCGGCGCGCTCAACTCCTTCGGCACGCAGGTGGAGCGCGAGGACCAGCCGAAGCTGGGTGAGGTCTGATGGCCGGGCGCTTGGCGGGCAAGGCCGCGCTCGTGGTGGGTGCCGGGCAGACTCCCGGCGAGACGATGGGGAACGGCCGTGCGACCGCGATGCTCTTCGCTCGGGAGGGTGCCCACGTGGTGGTGGTCGACCGGCACGAGGGGTCGGCGAACGAGACCGCCGCCCGCATCGCCGCCGAGGGGGGCCGAGCCGACGTGCTGGTGTGCGACATCGCCCAGCCCGGCGCGGCGGAGGCGCTGGTGGCCGACGCCCGCAAGGTGCTCGGTCGCATCGACATCCTCCACAACAACGTCGGCATCGGCGCAGGTGACGGCTCGCCCTCCTCGCTCACCGAGGAGGGCTGGGACCGCATCATGAACGTGAACCTGCGGGCACTGTGGCTCACCTGCAAGCACGTGATCCCGGTCATGCGCGAGCAGGGCAGCGGCTCGATCGTGTCGATCTCGTCGGCTGCGGCCGTTTCGGCGGCCGGGAGCCTCACCGCGTACAAGATCTCGAAGGCGGGGATCAACGCGCTGACGCAGAACATGGCCGTCACCAACGCCCGCTACGGCATTCGCGCCAACGTGATCATGCCCGGCCTCATCGACACGCCGATGGCGGTGGACGCCGCCGCCAAGGCCCGCGGGGTGCCCCGTGCCGAGGTGGCCGAGGCTCGTGCCCGCCAGGTGCCACTGCGTCATCAGGGGAGCGCGTGGGACGTCGCCCACGCCGCCCTCTTCCTGGCCTCCGACGAGGCGGCGTTCATCACCGGAGTCGTGCTTCCCGTCGACGGCGGCCAGTGCGCGATGGTCGGCTAGGGGTCTCCGCCTAGCAGCCGCCGCTCGGCCCGATGGCGCCGACCTGCGGCGTGGTGGACGTGGGGGCCACCGGAACGGACGGCTCCGTCGCCGGGGGCGGCTCCGCACCCGACTCGGGCGTGGTCGTCTCCGGCGGGGGAGCACCGGTCTCGGCCACGCCGCGCCAGTCACTGCCGAGCACCAGGGCGACGTCCACCGATCTCAGGTCCGGGTCGAGCTGCAGCTCCGCAGGCCCGTCCAGGTGGCGAGCGACGAGCTGTGCCTTGACCAGCTTGCCGGTGCCGTAGCGGACCACGGTGCGTCGTCCGGGCTCGCCGGGAGCGACCTCGTCGATGGCGAAGCCGGCGGCGGCCAGCTGGTAGGCGGCCAGCCGCACGCGGTCGGTCGTGCGCGAGCGGTCGACCACCCTCGTGCGCACCGAGTTCGGCTGGAGGAGCTCGGGTTCGCGGGTCTGTCCCCGGAAGACGTTGAGGATCGGCTCCGCGCCCGTCGGGTCGAGCCGGAGCAGGTAGTCCCGGTTGGGGGGTGGCCCCCGGAACGGCACCGTGGGCACGACGTAGGTCTGCAGCGAGTCGGGGGAGATCGACCCGAACTGGCGGCTGAGCCGGGCCAGGTCGCTCAGACCGAGCTGGTCGTCGAGGGTGACGCTCTCGATGCCGACCGTGAGCAGCGAGTCGAGCCGGCGCGGGTCGAGCAGGCCTCTGGACAGCGTCTGGCGCAGCGTTCGGTGGATGAAGTCCTGCTGCCGCTTGATGCGGTTGAGGTCGCCGGCGGGGTCGTTCTGCCACTCGCCGTCGATCAGCTGCTGGTAGTGGCGGCTCCGGACGTAGGCCAGAGCCTCGTCGCCGTTGAGTCGAACGCAGCCAGGAACGAGGAACTCCAGCCCGGTGAGCGTCTGGCCATTCTCGCTGTCCCAGTCGCGCACAGGAGTCGGGAAGTTGATGTCCACCCCGCCGATGGCGTCGACCAGGCCCTTGAACCCGGCGAAGTCCACCTGCACGTAGTGGTGGATCGGGATGTCGAAGCGCTCGGTGATGGTCTGCACCAGCCGTTGGGGACCGCCCTGGATGGCGGTGTTGATGCGTCCATCGGTGCCGGTGCCCGCAATGGGCAGGTAGAGGTCGCGTGGGAACGAGACGAGGGCCGCCCGCCCGGTGTCGGGGAAGGTGCGAATGAGGAGGATGGTGTCGGCGTGCGGCTCGCCGACCTCCTCGGCCGTGCCGTACGCCACCACGTCGTCATCGCCGTTCACGAAGGCGCGGGAGTCACTGCCGACGAGGAGGAAGTTCTGCGGCCCGGACTTCGGCGCGTCGGTCAGCACCTCGGGCTCGAAGGGCACACGGGGCACCTGCTGGTACCGCCAGTACAGGCGCCCGGCACCGGCCAGACCGGCGAGCAGCGTGATGGCCACCAGCACTGCGCCGATCTTCAGCGCGCGCCGCCGGCGCCTCCGCGGGCGAGCAGGTTCGACCTCGCGCCCGCGGGCTTCCATTGGCTCTGCAGGGTATCTGTCGCGACGCAAGATCAATCGCGGCCAAACGTGTACGTTTCCGCGCAAAGACCCATATCGGAAGGGCGTGGTGGCGTGAAGTTCACCTGGTTCAACCTGATGCCTTGGCCCGATCTGCCGGACGACTTCCGTGAAGAGCACCGCTCCGTCTGGGTCGACATCGACAGCCGCCTCTACGACCCGGTGCGGGGGCACGCCGTGTACCACGAGTACATGGATCAGCTGGAGTTCGCCGACAGCCTCGGTTTCGACGCCATCGGTGTCAACGAGCACCACCAGAACGGGTACGGGCTCATGCCGTCACCGAACATCATCGCCGCCGGCCTCGCCCGGCGGACGTCGAAGGCCGCTATCGCCGTGATCGGCAACTCCATCGCGCTGTACAACCCGCCCATCCGCGTCGCCGAGGAGTTCGCCATGCTGGACGTGATCTCCGGCGGGCGGCTCATCTGCGGCTTCCCGGTCGGCACGTCGATGGACACGAACTACTGCTACGGGCAGGTGCCTGCGCTCACGCGGGACAAGTACAGCGAGGCCCACGAGCTCATCATCCGGGCCTGGACGGAGGACGAGCCCTTCGCCTTCGACGGCAAGTACAACCAGCTGCGGTACGTGAACTGCTGGCCCAAGCCGATACAGAAGCCGCACCCACCGATCTACATCCCTGGCGGCGGCTCGGTGGAGACCTGGGACTTCTGCATCGACAACGGCTACAACTACTCGTACCTGTCCTTCAGCGGCTACAAGGCCGGCAAGCGGCTGATGGACGGGTATTGGCAGCGCATCGCCGAGCGGGGTGTCGACGATTCCCCGTACCGGGCGGCGTTCGCCCAGATCGTCTGCGTGGCCGAGACCGACGCCGAGGCGGAGCGGCTGTACTCCGAGCACATCTTGTACTTCTACAACCGCTGCCTCCACGTGTATCCCGGGTTCGCCGATGCCCCGGGATACCGCACGATCAAGACGATCCAGGCCGGAGCCCTCAACCAGCTGGCGGCAGCCTCCCAGCGGCGGTTCTCGAGCCTGAGCTGGAAGGACCTGGTCGACGGTGGCTACATCATCGCCGGGAGCCCGGACACGGTGGTCGACCGCATGAAGGACATGATCACGGGCCTGCGGGTCGGGAACGTGTTCTGCCTCATGCACAACGGTGACCAGCCGGACTGGAAGACCCGCTACTCCACCCAGATGTTCGCCGATCACGTCATGCCGCGACTTCGCGACATGTGGCCGGACCATGTCGGCGACGATCGCTGGTGGGCCAAGCCGATCGACACCCGCCTGAATCCGCTCGACACGGTTGGGGGCACCGCCCGGCACCCTCGCACGGAGGCGGACGTCTGATGGCGTGGTCACGCATCGACACCATCCGAGGCACCTCCTGCCGGGTGCTCGCGATCGGCGCCGGTGAGCCGGTGCTGTACCTGCACGGCGCAGGGGGGCTGGACGAGCGAGACCCCTTCCTGGCGCGACTCGCAGAGCACCGGCGCGTGCTGGCCCCAGAGCATCCCGGCTACGGCGAGTCGACAGGCGAGGACCTTCTGGAGGACATGCTCGACTTCACCCTGCACGGTTGGGACGTGGCCGATGCGCTCGGCCTCGATCATCCCGATCTGGTGGCGCACTCCATGGGCGGGATGATCGCCGCCGAGATGGCCTGCATCAGTCCCGAGCGGCCCCGCAAGCTCGTGCTCGTCGCCCCGGCCGGCCTCTGGCTCGACGACCATCCGGTGCCGGACGTCTTCGCCACCCTGCCTCACGACCTCGGGAGGATCATGTTCTTCGACGAGGCGGCTGCCGCGGCCGGCGCAGGGCGTCGCGGCGACTTCTCGGATCCCGAGGTGCTCGTGGAGTTCATGATCGGCAACGCCAAGCGGTTGGGCACGGCCGGGAAGATCCTCTTCCCCATCCCCAACCGGCGGCTCTCCAAGCGGCTGTACCGGCTGCGAGCCGAGACCTTGGTGACATGGGGAGAGGGAGACCGCCTGTACCCGAAGCCCTATGCCGACCGCTGGGCCGAGCTGGTGCCGGCGTCCGAGCGCGTCACCATCCCCCAAGCCGGCCACATGGTCACCGTCGAGCAGCCCGAGGCACTGGCCCGGGCGGTGGAGTCCTTCCTCAGCCGGTAGGGGTCAGCGTTCGGAGGAGGGGAACCGCTCCCACTTCGACAGGTCCGCAGCCGGTTGAGGGCGGGCGAAGTAGTAGCCCTGAGCCGTGTCGCAGCCGAGCGCCCGAAGCGCGCCGAGCTGCGTCTCGGTCTCCACCCCTTCGGCCACCACGGCCAACTTCAGCTCGTGGGCCAGCCGCACCACCGCGGTGACGATCTGGGTGTCCTCGCCTTCGGTGCCCAGCCCGTCGATGAAGCTGCGGTCGATCTTGAGGTGGTCGACCCGCAACCGGCGCAGGTAGCTGAGCGAGGAGTAGCCGGTGCCGAAGTCGTCGATGGCCAGGGATGCCCCGAGGTCTCGGAGCTGCCGGAGCACCTCAGCGGCTCCCTCCGGATCTTCCATCACCGCGCTCTCGGTGAGCTCCAGGCACAGGAGCGAGGGATGCAGCCCAGTAGCGCCGAGCGCCTCGGCCACGTCGTCGACGAGATGGGGGTCGGTCAGCTGGCGGGCGGAGAGGTTGACCGACATGACGATGGGTGCGACGGCCGGGTCCGCAGCCCATCGGGCCGCCTGCCGACAGGCCTCCTCGATCACCCACTTGCCGATCGAGACCATCAAGCCACTCTGCTCGGCCACGGGCATGAACTCGATGGGGCTCAGCAGCCCTCTTGTCGGGTGCTCCCAACGGATGAGGGCCTCGACGCCGACCATCGTGTCGCGGGGAAGATCCATGATCGGCTGGTAGAAGAGCCGCAGCTCCTCGCGATCGAGCGCTCGCCGGAGGGCCTGCATGGTCTCCAGCCGTTGCTTGGACTGGCCCCTCAGCGTCTCGTCGAACACGGTGTAGCGGGCCCGGCCCCGGGCCTTGGCCTCGAACATGGCGATGTCAGCGTCGCGAAGCAGGGCATTGGCACCGCTGTCACCGTCGCCGCCGAAGGCGATGCCGATGCTGGCGGTGAGGAGGATCTCCGAGCCTTGGATGACCACCGGGTCGGCCATGATCTCGAAGAGCCGCTCGGCGAGGCCGACGGCTGCGCTCTGGCCCTGCACGCCTTCGCAGAGCACCACGAACTCGTCGCCGGCGAACCGGGCCACCAGGTCGCCCGGGCGCACGGCCCGCCGGAGGCGCTGGCCGAGGGCGGCGATCACCTGGTCGCCTGCTGCGTGGCCGTAGCCGTCGTTCACGAGCTTGAACTCGTCGACGTCGACGAAGAGCACGGCCACGCTGTCGGGCCGGGTGCCGGCCCGCTCCAGGGCGGCGGTGAGCCGTTCGACCAGCACCACCCGGTTGGGGAGGCCAGTCAGCTGGTCATGGGTCGCCTCGAAGCTGCGGGCCGCCTCCACGCGCTTGCGCTCGGTGACGTCCTGCACCTGAGCCAGCAGCAGAGGTCGCTGCTCCCCGCTGTCGATCTCCGACGTGGTGACGGCGACCCAGACCGGGGCGCCGTCCTTGCGGACGTACCGTCGCTCCGAGGTGGTCGCCCCCGCCTTCGCGTCCAGCAGCTCGTCGTCCGCGCCGCGGTCGGCCGGGTGCACGAGCTCCTGCCAGTACCGCCCGACGAGCTCGTCGTGGCCGTACCCGAGAAGCTCTGCCAGCTCGCGGTTGGCGTCCACGAGGCGCCCCGAGACCGCATCCGCCAGCAGCATGCCGGTGCCCAGGTCGTGGAAGGCGCTGCGGAACCGCTGCTCGGAAGCGGCGAGGGCACGCCGCGACCGGTGCTCGGTGGTTATGTCGGTCAGCACGACCTGCCTGGCCGGACGGCCCTCCCACGTGAAGGGCATGGACGTGATCTGCACGTCGATGACCACGCCGTCGACCCGGACCGCCCGCAGGTGGGCCGGCCCCGCCACCTCGCCGCGTTGCTGCGTGGCGCGGACGCGTTGGGCCCCCTCGGCCGCGAAGCCCGGATCAATGAAGTCCAGCGTGGACCGGCCGACGACCTGATCTGACGCGCTGGCGGCGAGCCCCGACAGCGCCGCCGGGTTGGCGTAGCGGATCACGCCGCCCTCGTGGATCAAGATGCCCGTGGGGCACCGTTCGACGAGGGTCCGGTACCGGGCCTCGCTCTCCGCCAGAGCGCCGGAGGCCGCCGTCTCGGACGTCACGTCGCGCGTCGTGATGACCACGCCGCCGATGGCGGGGTTGTGCAGCTGGTTGTCGGCGATGGACTCCGCCAGCCGCCAGGATCCGTCGGCGTGCCGCACCCGGTAGCGGGTGCCAGCGTGGCTGCCGCCGTCCTCGATTCGCTGTTGCAGCCCGAGGGCCACGCTGGTCCGGTCCTCCGGGTGGCACACGTCCAGGGCCAGCTCGCCGATCAGGCATCCCTCGTAGCCGAGGATCCGTGCGACGGCCGGGTTCCCGTAGAGGACGCGTGTGTCCGGCCCGACGACGATGATCATGTCGGAGGTGTGGCCGAGCACTCGCGACAGCCAGTCGTCGGCCGCCGGCATCCCACTCCGAGGCGCCACGGGAGTCAAGGTCATCGGGACGGCGCTCCGCTCGGACGCCCCTGGGACACGGCGCTGCAGCGGGGGGCCATTCGACAGTGATCGGACAGATCGCGTTGGCGCGGGAGGAAGTTGCACACAAATGGCCCGTTCGGGTGGTGTGTCAACCAGCCGTGCCTCACGGCACCGTCAGATCGGCAGGACGACGCCATCACATGGCGTCCATCACGCGAGCCAGGCGGGGATCGGCCTCGAGCGCGGCCGAGACGCCGCGCGTGAGCGCCTCGAAGAACGGCTCTCCCTCGGGAGGTGACCAGTGGCAGGCCATACGGTCGAGCTGGGCCGGCGTGAGGCGGTTGAGCTCGCCCCATGCGACCACCAGCCGCTCCACGATGTCCGGGTCGGCCGCGGCCGACCAGCCGAACCCCTCGGCTTCGGCGGCCACGGCGCCCCAGTCGCCCAGGAAGCTGTCGAACAGATCGAGCACGTCGACCTCGAGGTTCAGGCCGAGCTCGTCCAGGTGCTCCCGCACCCCGTGCATGAGCGCCGTCGCGTTGGCGATCCACACCTGCGCCGCGCTCGCGGCGACCGGTCCGACCTCCAGGTGCACCAGAGCCGACCGCTCGGCCGGTCCTGCCGGCAACGCGTTGGCCAGCTCCGAGACGAGGCCTGCGATCGGCTGTCCGAGCTTCTCGTGCACCTGGTCCGCTCCTGCGGCCATCGCCGCTCGACGAAGGCGCGCGTCGGCGTGGGAGGTGAACATCACGATGGTTGCGTCGGGCAGGAGCTCCCGCAGGTGAGGCAGCGCCTGGAGGCCGTCGACACCCGGCATGTTGCGGTCGAGGATGAGGAGGTCGGGGCGCACCGCGGATGCAACCTCCAGGGCCGCCGAACCATCGCCGGCCTCGCCCACCACGGTGAAGTCGTCGTGCTGCTCGAGCGACGCGCGAAGGAGCAGGCGCATGTCCTCGTTGTCGTCCACGATGACCACACGCACGGCAGTTCGCGAATCCACGCCCCTACCATCGGCATGTTGCGGAGGGATCGCAACGATTTCCTCAAAAACACGTTTCAGCTCGCAGACGGCGGTTCGCGGGTAGAACTGGTCTATGGCGGATCGTCTGACTGAAGGCATCGACCCGGCGAGGGCGCTCGGCGAGCTGGCGAGGATCCTGCTGTCCCAGGGCTCGCTCGAGACGGTGCTCACCATGGTGGCGGAGCTGGCCAAGCTGGCCGTCCCGGGTGCCGAGGAGGTCTCCTTGACGCTCGTGCGCAACGATCGGGGCTACACGGCCGCGGCCTCCGGGAAGCTGGCGGTGCTGGCCGACGAGTTCCAGTACAACCTCGACAGCGGTCCGTGCCTGGACGCGTCCCGCGGCAACGAGGTCGTCGTCATCGACGACATGTCCACTGAGCGGCGCTGGCCCGACTACTGCCCGCTCGCGTTCGATGCAGGTGCCGGGAGCTCGCTGTCGGTGCCGCTCCCCGTTCAGGAGCAGGTCCTGGGTGCCATGAACGTCTACAGCACGGTGACCAACGCCTTCGATGCTCGCAGCGTGGAGCTGGGCACCACGTTCGCCGCGCACGCGGCCATCGCCGTGGCCAACGCCGAGCTCTACGCCAGCACGGCGGAGCGGGCCGAGCAGCTGCAGGTGGCCATGGCATCGCGCGCAGTGATCGAGCAGGCCAAGGGCATCATCATGAGCCAGCGACGCTGCACCCCGAGCGAGGCGTTCGACCTGCTGATCGCCGCGTCGCAGCGTGAGAACGTGAAGCTCCGCGTGATCGCCGAGCGCATCGTCGCCGGCGTCCACAAGTAGAGGCGGCCCGAAACCCGTTCGTCGTCGCGGAACGCCGATGCGAGACTCCCGGAGTGCACCTGCCAGCCCCCGAGCGGTCCGGCTTCCTCGAGGTCAACCGCACGCAGCTACGGCTCTGGGAGTGGGGCGAGGAGTCGGCTCCCGCCATCGTCTGCGTGCACGGGGCCTACGACCACGGCCGCATGTGGGACGAGCTCGCCCCGCGCCTCGCCGGCCTGGGCTTTCGGGTCGTGGCTCCCGACCTCCGGGGGCACGGTGACAGCGGGCGGCTCGGCTCGGGCCAGATGTGGGCGGCGAGCGCGCTCGACCTGGCCCTGCTGATCCGCCAGCTCGGCGCGCCGGTCGGACTGATCGGGCACTCCTTCGGAGCCGGTCAGGCGATGTACGTGGGGGGTGTCTGGCCGGAGCTCGTGCGCTGGGTCGTCAACATCGACGGCCTCAGCGAGCCCCACCAGGTCCAGCGCCCGCTGGCGGAGCGGGCGGCCGACAGCGTGGCTGCGGCGGAACGTGTGCTGCTGCGTCCGCCTCGGGTCTATGCCTCTCTGGAGGAGATGGTCGAGCGGCGGGGCTCCGTCAACCGGCGGCTTCCCCGGCCATGGGTCGAGCACCTGGTGCGGCACGGGGCACGCCCGGCGGAGGGCGGCTTCGTGTGGAAGTCCGACCCGATGTTCAGCGTCGGCATGCCGGAGGACTGGGGGCCGGAGTACGACGCAGCCGAGCTGGCGCTGCTCACCCGGCCGCTCCTGGTGCTCACCGGAGCAGAGGCGGACACGTGGAGCGAGATGTCCCCAGCCGACGTCGACGCGCGGGTGGCCGGCTTGCTCGACGCGCGCCATCAGGCCGTCGAGGGCGCCGGCCACTACGTCCACATCGAGCAACCCGACACGGTGCTCGCCGCAGTGGCTGCCTTCGTCACGGAGGTGAGCTCGTGACTTCGGTTACGCCGCCCTCGACCCCGCCGGACGTACTGGTGCTCCATGGCCCGGGCGCCCCGGAGGGCGCAGGGCCGTGGCGTGGGGCGTTCGCGGCGGCCGGCTGGCCGGGTCGGGTCCTCGCTCCGGATCTTCCTGGCCACGGCACCGAGCCGGCGCCGCTCGGCGGCTCCTACGAGCAGGGTGATGCCGTGCTGTTCGCCGTGCGACTGCTCGCCGAGCGTGACAGCCCCGGCGTGCCACCCGTAGTGGTGGGGGAGGCCGGCAACGGCTGGGCGGCGACCGTCCTCGCCCTGGCCGGTCGGGCGACTGCGCTCGTCCTGGTCGACGGCCTGGGCGGCCCCTGGCGCACCCCGATCGAAGTGTTGGGCCGCGGCCGCGACCTCCTCCGTGCCATCGCCGACGACGAGGCGGCGGTTGCGTCCGCACCGTCGTCGGGCCTCGACCCCCGCCTCCGGCACGGCCTGCCGAGCCACGGCAGCCGCTTCCTCGCCGAGCAGTCCGCGGCCGAGCTGTCGGTGCCGGTGCTGCTCGTCGAGTCCTCGAAAAGCGGGCTGTCGCAGTCGGACCTGGCCGCGCTCATCCCGAGCTTCTCCTCCCCGGTCACGACCGTCGTCCTGCCGGCGCCGTCGCCGGCCGAGGTGGTCTCCGCCATGGTCGGCTGGACCGGCCGGTTCCCGGTGCCGATGTCCACTTCGCCCTAGCAAGGTCGCTTTCATGTGCAACGCTCGGACGATGAGCGAAGGCATCTGGGGCATCCAGCCGGCGGGGCCCCTTCGGGGTGAGGTCGAGGTCGGTGGATCGAAGAACGCCGTGACCAAGCTGATGGTCGCCGCCCTGCTCGGCGACCGTCCGAGCACGATCCTCAACTCTCCGAGCAACGGTGACGTCGCACTGACGGCCGGCATGCTGAGATCGCTCGGCGCCGGGGTCGCCCTGGAGGGCCGTTCCGTCGTGGTCGACCCGAGCCCGATCGACACCGCCCGCGTGCCGCTTCGGTACTCAGGGGCCAACCGCATCCCGATCCTCATGCTCGGGCCCCTGGTGCACCGGCTGGGAGAGGCCTTCGTTCCTCTGGCCGGGGGGGACCGCATCGGCACCCGACCGGTCGACTACCACCTCGAGGCCCTCCGGGCCTTCGGCATCGAGGTGACGGAGACGGTGGACGGCATCGAGGCCAAGGGCACGAACATCCGGGGCGCCCGCATCCGACTCCCGTTCCCGAGCGTCGGAGCCACGGAGACGGTGCTGCTGACCGCTGCGCTCGCCGAGGGACGCACCGTGCTCGAGAACGCGGCGGTCGAGCCGGAGGTCGTGGAGCTCGCCCTGTTCCTGCAGCGCATGGGTGCGGGCATAGAGCTGCAGCCCGATCGACGCTTCGTCATCGAAGGGACCTCGCACCTTGGACCCGCCCGGCAGCGCCTGGGCGGCGACCGCATCGAGGCGTTCTCCTACCTCGTCGCCGGGCTCGTCACCGGCGGGCGGGTCCTCGTCCGCGGCTGCAGCCAGGATCGACTGGTCACGGCCATCTCCACGTTGCGTCGGATGGGAGCGACGTTCGACATCAACGAGGAGGGCATCGCCGTCGAGGGCCGCGGGCTGCGCACAGCGGCCGTCCACACGGACCCGCATCCCGGCTTCATGACCGACTGGCAGGCGCCGCTGGCCGTGCTGTTCACGCAGGTGCAGGGCATGTCGATCCTCCACGAGACGGTGTTCGAGGACCGGCTCGGCTACGTCGCCGCGCTGCAGCAGATGGGCGCCGAAGCCGAGCTGTTCGACCAGTGCCTCGGCGGATCGGCATGCCGGTTCCACGAGAGCAGCTGGCGTCACTCCGTCGTCGTGCGGGGGGGTACACCTCTGCACGGCACGGAGCTCGACATGCCTGACATCCGAGCCGGCTTCGCCTACGTGATCGCCGCGGCGGCGGCGGAAGGCGGGTCGGTACTGCACGGTGTCGAGCAGCTGGAGAGGGGCTACGACTCCGTCCTCGAGAAGTTCCGATCGCTCGGGCTCGGGATCACCGTCATCGAGAGCACCTAGGCCGTCACGGAGTGCTTGGTGTGGACCACCGGGTGGAGCCCGCTCCGCCCGAAGCCGGTCAGGGTGAAGGCAAGAGGCGCCGCCCCCGTTCCGTCGCCGCAGCGACGTCGATCGCGCTCCTCGCCGCGCTTCCGGCGCTCGTGTCGGCGGTCGTCCTGCTGGTCTCGCGGCAGGACTCGTTCCTGCCCTTCGGGGACCACGCCGTGCTGCACCTCTCGGTTCGCGACGTGGGTCGGGAGCGGGTGCTCCTCGGCCCGTACTCGCGCTTCGGCTTCTACCACCCGGGCCCACTGGCGGCGTACCTGTTGTCCGTGCCGTACCGGCTCCTGGGGGGAGCCCACGAGTCGCTCTCCATCGGTGCCCTCGTCATCAACGCAGCCTCCCTCGGCGGCATCGCGACGGTGGTCCATCGGCGACTCGGCACGACCGTCGCCCTGTGGACGATCACGGTGCTGGCCGTCACCATCCGCCTGGTCGAGCCCGGCTTCCTGCGCGACTCGTGGAACCCGATGCTTCCGATCCTGCCGTTCCTGCTCGCCGTGCTGCTCGGTTGGGCGGCGTTGTGCGGCGAGCTGTGGGCGCTGCCGTTGGCGGTCGTGCCCGCCTCGCTGGCCGTGCAGTCCCACGTCGGCTACCTGGCCCCCGTCGGCGCGGCCATGGCGGTCGTGTCGATCGGCTTGCTCGTCCGGGTGGTGCGGCAGCGCTCGACGGGGGTGGTGCGGGGCGCACGTGGCCGCCGCCGCCTCGTCGCGCTGCTCCTCACCGGCGCGCTCGGCGCGCTCGTCTGGCTGCCCCCGGTCATCCAGCAGATGACCGATGATCGGGGCAACGCCGAGCAGCTGCTCCGGTACTTCCGCAACGCCTCGCCCCACTCCTCGATGGCGGCCGGCCTGCGCTCCGTCGCAGACGAGCTGGCGAAGGTGCCGGCCTACGTGCTGGGGGTGGACCCGCCCGACAGCGTGCTGCTCCCGCAACGCTGGCCGACCTGGGCGGTCGCCATAGGTGTTGCGGCGCTGGTCGGGGCTGTGGTGCTCGCCGCCCTCCGGCGGCGTGGTGACGTGGTGTGGCTGGCTGCGCTGAGCGGCGCAGTCGGGCTCGCAGGGGTCGCGGCGGTGGCCCGCATCGAGGGCTACCCGTTCCTGTACGTCACCCGTTGGACCGTCGTGATCGGCGCTCTGGCCTGGACCACCGTCGGCGCCGCCGTGCTTCCCGCCGTCGGCGCCTGGCTCGATCGAGCGGCCGACCGGTCCGCGTGGGTGAGGCGACCCGCCGCCGCCATCACCGTCGTCGTCGCCGTGCTGGCCTGTGGTTCGACGGCTGTGGCCACGGCCGGTTCGGCTTCGGCGGACACTCCCCAGACCGACTACTCGGGCGACCTCTCGCTCCTGATCGGTGCAGTGCACCGTGACCTCCTTGACAACGGGATCCTGCGGTCCGACGGCAGCAGCGATGTCGTGGTGGTCGAGTTCGCCGCCACCACCCGCGCCGACCTCGTCGGCACGTCCTTCACCGGGTCTGGGCTCGTCCTCGGCCTGGTGGAGAAGGGTGCGGACGTCCAGGTGTCGCCCTATTGGGAGATGCCGTTCGGCTCCCGTCTGACCGAGCGCGTCGCCGACGCCCGCTACCTCGCCACCATCGCGTATGCCGATGGCACGTCTCCGCCGCCGAAGCCGGGGCAACGCGTGCTGGCCGTGTCGGGTCAGTACGAGGTCTACGGGGGAATGCTCGCTCCACCGCCGATGCCGGGCGCTTCCAACGAACCGGCGAGGTGAGACGCCGAACGGGTGCCCTCGGTAGGATTCGAACCTACGCCACCGCCTCCGGAGGGCGGTGCTCTATCCCCTGAGCTACGAGGGCTGGGGCCAGCCGGTCACTCTACTGTCCCTCCGCAGGCTCCCTGGGCCTACCATGGCCGCAATGCCCGGCACGAAGGTCTTGGTGGTGGACGATGACCCCGTCATCCTGAAGCTGCTCCGGGTGAACTTCGAGATGGAGGGCTACGTGGTCGTCAGCGCCTCGGACGGCCAGCAGGCACTCGACATGGCCCGGGCCGAGCATCCCGACGTGGTGCTCCTCGACGTGATGATGCCCGTGATGGACGGGTTGGACGTCAGCCGGGCGCTCCGGGCCGACGAGGCGACTCGGGAGCTGCCGATCGTGCTCGTGTCGGCCAAGGCCCAGGCGTCGGACCTGGAGCGGGGCATGGACGCCGGTGCCGACGACTACATCACCAAGCCCTTCGACCCGCTGGAGCTGCTCGACCGGGTCGGCCAGGTGCTGCACCGGGTGCGCAACAGGCCCTGAGCCCAGGTCTCACGTAGCCGCCCCGGACGGCCGTACCCCGGCGGGCACGGGCGGGGGATCCCGTACGCTGAGCGGATGCCCCGGCTCGCGCGCCACCTGCTGCCGGACACGGCGACGATCGCCGGCGACGGTCGGCTCTCGATCGGCGGGTGCGACGTCCTCGACCTCGTCGAGCAGCACGGCACGCCGGCCTTCGTCTACGACGAGGCGCACCTGCGCAGCCGTTGTCGTGAGGCGGTCGATGCTTGGGGCCCGGGCGTGGCCTACGCCTCCAAAGCCTTCCTGTGCAAGGCGATGGCGGCGCTGGCTCATGAAGAGGGGATGTCGGTCGACGTCTCCACCGGCGGAGAGCTGCACGTCGCCCTCGCCGCCGGGGTGCCGGCCGACCGGCTGGTGCTCCACGGGAACAACAAGTCCGTGGTCGAGCTCACGGCGGCGGTGGATGCCGGCGTGGGGCGCATCGTCGTGGACTCCTTCGACGAGATCGACCGCCTCGACGCACTGGCCATCGCCGGGGCGAACCCCCAGGTGCTCCTACGCGTGACCCCCGGGGTCGAGGCCCACACCCACGAGTACGTGATGACCGGCCAGGAGGACACCAAGTTCGGGTTCTCCCTCGCCAGCGGCGCCGCGCAGGAGGCGGTCGACCGCCTGCGCCGGCTGCCAGGCGTGCAGCTCGTGGGCCTGCATGCGCACATCGGCAGCCAGATCTTCCTGCTCGACTCCTTCCGCAAGGAGGTCGAGGTGCTGGCCCGGTTCTTCAACCGGCTGGGGTTGCCCGAGCTGTGCCTCGGCGGAGGGCTCGGCGTCGCGTACGTGGAGGGCGAGCAGGCTCCCACGATGATGGAGTGGGCGGCCACCGTGCGCGAGTCGTGCGCGGCCATGGGGGTGCCCGACGACGTCCGCCTGTCGGCCGAGCCGGGCCGGTCGATCGTGGCTGCGGCGGCGATCACGGTGTACCGGGTGGGCACCGTGAAGCACCTGCCGGAGATCCGCACGTACGTCGCGGTGGACGGCGGCATGAGCGACAACCCTCGGCCGGTGCTCTACGGCTCGGGATACGAAGCCTTCCTGCCACGATCCACCGATGCCGACCGCACGCTGCGAGCCACGATCGTCGGCAAGCACTGCGAGTCCGGTGACGTGCTGGTGCGGGACGCGTGGTTGCCGGGCGACCTCGAGGTGGGCGACATCCTGGCCACGCCTGTCACCGGGGCGTACGGCCACTCGATGGCCTCCAACTACAACAAGGTGCTCCGCCCACCGGTGCTGTTCGTCCGGGACGGGCTCGCGCGCGTGGTGGTGCGCCGCGAGACCTACGACGACCTCCTCCGCCTCGACGCCTAGCGTGCAGACGGTGACCGAAGCTCCTGTGGTGCGGGTGGGCGTGCTCGGTTGCGGCACGGTGGGCGCCGCGCTCGTGCATCTCCTGGTCGAGAAGCCGGAGGTGATGACCGAGCGCACCGGCCTCCGCCTCGAGGTGGCGCGGGTGGCGGTGCGGAACCTCGCGCGTGAGCGGGGTGTGGCCATACCCGACGGCGCTCTCACCGACGATCTCCACGGGGTCGTCACCGATCCGGACGTCGACGTGATCGTCGAGGTCATCGGCGGCATCGAGCCGGCGCGGACCCTCATCCTCGAGGCCCTCGCGGCCGGCAAGCCGGTGATCACCGCCAACAAGGATCTCGTCGCCGTGGCCGGCGTCGAGCTCGTCGAGGCCGCGGTGGCGGCCGGCGTCGACCTCCTCTTCGAAGCCTCCGTCGGCGGAGGCATCCCGCTCATCCGCCCCCTCCGTGAGTCGCTGGCCGGCGAGCAGATCCGGCGGATCATGGGCATCGTCAACGGCACGACCAACTACGTCCTCACCCGGATGACCGAAGCCGGTGCCAGCTACGGCGACGCTCTGGGTGAGGCGCAGGCCCTCGGGTTCGCCGAGAGCGACCCCACGTCGGACGTCGAGGGCTTCGACGCAGCCAACAAGGCCGCCATCCTCGCGAGCATCGCCTTCGGGGTGAAGGTGGTGACCGCCGACGTCTACCGCGAGGGCATCAGCTGCGTCACCGCCGCGGACATCGCCTTCGCGACCCGGCTCGGCTACGTCATCAAGCTGCTGGCGATCGCCGAACGGGTGGGCGACGAAGTGGCGGTGCGGGTGCACCCGGCCATGATCCCGGCCACCCATCCGCTCGCCTCCGTGCGGGAGTCGTTCAACGCGGTGTTCATCGAGGGCGAGGCGGTGGGAGATCTCATGCTCTACGGCCGCGGGGCCGGCGGCGGGCCAAGTGCGAGCGCCGTCCTGGGTGACCTGATCGACGCGTCCCACAACCTTCGTGCCGGCGGGATGGGCCGGGCGTCGGCCCTGGGGCAGGCTCAGATCCGTTCGATCGACGAGCTCACGTCGCAGTACTACCTGAGCATCGACGTGGAAGACCGGCCTGGCGTGCTCGCCGCCGTGGCCGGCGCCTTCGGTGACCACGGCGTCTCCATCCGCTCGATGGAGCAGGACCCCCTGGCCACCGAGGCCCGGCTGATCTTCATCACCCACCTGGCGAGGGAGAGCGACATCCAGGCCACCATCGCCGTGCTGCGCGAGCTCGAGGTCGTCGACCGCATCGGCTCGCTGCTGCGCGTGGTGGGCGAGGGATGAGCCGGCCCGGCTGGCGCGGCCTCATCGAGGAGTACCGGGAGCACCTGCCGGTGACCGCGGCGACACCCGTGGTCACGCTGCAGGAGGGCGGCACCCCGCTCATCCCGGCCCCGAGGTTGTCCGAGCGCGTGGGCGCCACCGTGTACCTGAAGGTCGAGGGGGCCAACCCCACCGGCTCCTTCAAGGACCGCGGCATGACCATGGCCATCTCCAAGGCGGTGGAGGAGGGGGCCAAGGCGGTGGTGTGCGCGTCGACCGGCAACACGAGCGCGTCCGCGGCCGCGTACGCGTCCCGCGCCGGGCTGCAGTGCATCGTCCTCATACCGGAGGGCTACATCGCCCTGGGCAAGCTGGCCCAGGCCCTGGTGCACGGCGCCCGCGTGCTGCAGATCCGCGGCAACTTCGACGTCGCGCTCGAGATCGTCCGCGAGCTCGGTGAGCGCGCGCCGATCACGGTGGTCAACTCCATCAACCCGTTCCGCATCGAGGGCCAGAAGACGGGTGCGTTCGAGATCGTCGACGTGCTCGGCGACGCGCCCGACGTGCACTGCATCCCGGTGGGCAACGCCGGCAACATCACGGCGTACTGGAAGGGCTACCGCGAGTACCAGGACGCGGGGCGCATCACCCACCTGCCCCGAATGCTGGGCTTCCAGGCGGCCGGCGCCGCCCCCCTCGTCGACGGCCACGACATCGAGCAGCCCGAGACCATCGCCACCGCGATCCGGATCGGGCGACCCGCCTCCGGCTACGGCGCCCTGGCCGCGGCAGCGGAGTCGGGCGGAGGCATCCATGCCGTCACCGACGACGAGATCCTGGCCGCCTATCGCATCCTCGCGGCGGAGGAGGCCATCTTCTGCGAGCCGGCGTCGGCCGCATCGGTGGCCGGGTTGCTGAGGGTCGGGGTGCCGAAGGGCTCGACCGTCGTGTGCGTGCTCACCGGCCACGGGCTGAAGGATCCGGACACGGCGATCGGTCAGATCGCGGTGCCGGAGGCGGTCGACGCCGACTACGCGTCCATCACCGCCGAGCTCGGCATCTGAGCCTGTCGCCTTCTTGCCCCTCCATCGCCCGACGAGGGGCGGTTGTCGTACCTTGCGCCCAACCGCTACCATCCGGGGCGAATCGCTCGCCGATCCCGGGCTCGCTCCTCGAGTCGAGTCTCCGGAAGCCAGGCAGCAAGGATGTGGGTCCCGCTCCACGATGACCCTCCGTTCTGGCGCCTCCAGCTTCGCTCCTGCGTTCGCGAGCGCGTCACATCACGACTCCACGACCCCTTCACATTCCGGCAGCGGAAGCAAGCGAGGTGCACATGAGCGGAGAGCAGATGCTCGAACGCTCGGTCCTTGAGCGCAAGGAGCGCGACGAGCTCCACACGATCGCGGAAGCGCTCGGCGTCAAGCCACCGTCCCGGACCAAGAAGGCCGACCTGATCGACCACATCCTCCGGGCGGCGGGTGTGGAGACGTCGACGGCGCCCACGCCAGCACCGGCGGCCGCGGCGACCGACGGCACCGCCGAGCTGGTGACACCCGCCGATGAGCCGAAGCCACGCCGGCGCACCACCCGCCGAGCCACGCCGGCGCGCCCGGCCGACGAGTCGACCCCGGAACCCGCTCCGCCGTCGCTCTTCAGCGAGGAGGCTCCCTCCGGCGTCGAGGCCGGCCTGGTGGTTCCTGGTGAGCCGTCGGCCGAGGACCTCACCGATCCCGTCGATAGCGACGGAGGCGCCGCCGAGGGCGACGAATCGCCGGAGCAGGCTCGCCCGGCGGACCCGGCGACCGAAGTCGACGAGCCGTCGCCCGGCGCGTCCGAAGCAGCGGCACAGCCGTCCCAGGCGGCCGACGGGTTCCGCCGCAACGAGCGATCCGACGTCGATCGCTCCCGCTCCGGGAACGACCGTTCCAGCTCCGCCGAGGCCGATGGCCTCGACCGCCCACGTGGCGATCGCCAGGGTGGCGACCAGGGTCGTGGTGCTCGCGAGCCTCGCGATCAGACGAGGGAGCTGGCCGAGCCGGGCAACCGCCAGGCCACGGAGCCCGGCAACCGCCAGGGTGCAGAGCCGGGCAACCGTCAGGGCGGCGACCCGGCCAACCGGCAGGGCCCCGACCCCAGTCGCGGCCCGGGCAACCAGCCGTTCGACGCCGAGAGCTCGGCGCGGCGCAGCCGTCGTCGACGGGGTCGCGACCGCAACGAGCGCGACGTCCAGGCTCAGGAGAAGACGGCGGACCAGCAGTACCAGGGCGACCTGATGCCCATCGACGGCTATCTCGACCTCAGCGACCAGGGCTACGGCTTCCTGCGCACCCACGGGTACCTGCCTCACCAGGACGACGCCTACCTCTCGGTGTCCCAGGTGCGACGGTTCGCGCTGCGCAAGGGCGATCGGCTCGTGGGTGAGGCCCGTCCCGCCATGGGCAACGAGAAGTACGGTGCCCTGCTGCGCATCGAGACGGTCAGCGGCCTCTCGGTGGAAGAAGCGCGGCAGCGGCCGCACTTCGAAGACCTGACGCCCCTGTTCCCCGACTCCAAGCTGCGCATGGAGATGCCGGGTCGACCGGCGGACATCACCGCTCGGATCATCGATCTCATCAGCCCGATCGGCAAGGGTCAGCGCGGGATGATCGTCTCCCCGCCCAAGGCCGGCAAGACCACGGTGATCAAGCAGATCGCCACGTCGATCGAGCAGAACAACCCCGAGGTCCACCTCATGGTGCTGCTCGTGGACGAGCGGCCCGAAGAGGTCACCGACATGCGCCGGACGGTGAAGGGCGAGGTCATCGCCTCCACCTTCGACCGCCCCTCCGACGAGCACACCCTCGTCGCCGAGCTGGCCATCGAGCGGGCCAAGCGCCTGGTCGAGGTGGGTCAGGACGTCGTGATCATCCTCGACGGCATCACGCGCCTGGCGCGTGCCTACAACCTGTCGGCGCCGGCCTCCGGGCGGTTGACCTCGGGCGGCATCGACCAGGCCGCCATCTACCCGCCCAAGAAGTTCTTCGGAGCGGCGCGGAACATCGAGGAGGGTGGATCGTTGACCATCCTCGCCACCGCCCTCGTCGAGACGGGGTCGAAGGCCGACGACGTGATCTTCGAGGAGTTCAAGGGCACCGGCAACATGGAGCTCCGCCTCGATCGTCGGCTGGCCGAGCGCCGGGTGTACCCGGCGATCGACGTCAACGCATCGTCCACCCGGCACGAGGAGCTCCTGTTCGACCGCAAGACGCTCGAGCTGATCTGGCGTCTGCGGCGGGTGCTCAACGGGCTGGCCGACGACGGCTCGTCGGTGCGCAGCCTCGAGCTGCTCATCGAGAAGCTGAAGACCACCCGCAGCAACGACGAGTTCCTGGCCGAGGTGGCCAAGGCGCAGACCGGTATCTGAGTCCGCACGAGTATCCTGGAGGAACCATGAAGGCCGACATCCACCCCACGTATCAAGACTCCGCCGTGAAGTGCTCCTGCGGGAACACGTTCACCACGAAGTCGACCAAGCCGGCCCTGTCGGTCGAGCTCTGCAACGACTGCCATCCCTTCTACACCGGCAAGCAGAAGCTGGTGGACACGGGTGGACGGGTCGAGCGGTTCGAGCGCCGCTACGGCCAGCGGAGCGGCAAGAAGTAGCGAGCCGCTCTCCCCGAGGCGATCTGGCGACCGGGCCTTTCGTGGCCCGGTCGCTTCGCGTCTACCGTCCCGTCGATGCTCGGTTCGGATCCGGCTCGCCGGCAGATGTTGCTGGAAGCCAAGCTCAAGGGCCTGGTGCGTGGCCGCTGGGGCGACGTGGTGGATGCCGCCGCTCCCGGCCACTTCCCCTCGGGTGCGGCCCGCAGCACCGACGCGACGGCGTGGGTGCTGGCGGAGGACGACCCCGCCCGCTCGCTCGGGCCTGCGCTCGCGTGGGCGTTGCGGCGGGGGTGCGGAGAGCTTCACCTGCTGGCCGCCGGCCACGCGTCGACGCTCGCTCGGCGGGCGACGTACTTCACCCTTCCCATGCACGTCTGGCGCATCGACGGCACCGAGCTGCACCCGGCCGAGCCGTCACCGCTCGAGGTTGCGCCTGACACCGATCCCCGGGCCGCCGAGGTGATCTCGACGATCGAGCAGGCGGGTGCCGACGTGGTGACTGAGCACGGAGTCGTGCGCGGCGAGGTGCGCGGCCTCGAGGTGTGCCGGGTGGCGCTCGACGCGGACGGGCGACCCGAGCTGCAGCTCGGCGTGGGCAAGCACGATCGTGAGGCCCATCTGCTCACCCGCGGCGATCGCCGGCCGACGGTGGAGGACCTGTTCGCCATCGTGCGCTCGGTGCTCGAGCACCGCGTGCCGGGAGGCGAAGGCCACGCGGCCTACCACCTGGCAGGGGAGCGGTGGCTCCGCTCCGTCGTCCTTCGCCGCCCTGAGCTGGTCGGCGCGCTGACGCTGCGCCCCATGGCGGCCGCGGTGGAGCGGGACGACCTGCGCCAGCCGTCGCCCGCTCCAGCGGCTGGAGAGGACCTTGCCGGCGACCCGCTCGTGGTGGTGTGCTCGGTGGGCGTCGATGTCGACCTGGTGCCCGCCGCCGCCGACTCGCGTGCTGCCGACGGCCGCGGCGCGCGGCTGGTGGTGTGCCTTCCGGAGGGTGACGACCAACGCATCACCCGGGACGTGGCCGCAGCCCTCGTGGAGCCGGCCGAGATCGTCACCGTCGGGAAGGACTGGCGGTCGCTCTAACCTGGACGGCGTGCTCGACCGTCTGGCGCATCTGGAGGCAGAGTACGAGGAGGTCGTCGGCCGGCTGGGCGACCCTGTCGTCCTGAGCGACCAGCGCCTCCTGCGTGAGGAGTCACGCCGGCACAAGCGGCTCGAGCCCATCGTCGCCGCCTATCGGGAGTATCGGCAGTCCCTCGAGGACCTGGCCACGGCCAAGGAGATGCTGGGGGACACCACCGGAGCCGACCGCGAGATGCTCCGGGCCGAGATGACCCAGGCCGAGAGCTCGATCGAGCGACTGGAGGAGGAGCTGAAGGTCCTGCTCCTGCCCAAGGACCCCAACGACGACAAGAACGTGATCGTCGAGGTCCGTGGTGCAGAAGGTGGCGAGGAGGCGAACCTCTTCGCGAAGGACCTCTACGAGATGTACGTCCGCTACGCCGAGCGCCACGGCTGGAAGCTCGAGCTGCTGTCGAGCGATCCGTCGGACATGGGCGGCTTTCGCGACGTCACCTTCCTGGCGAAGGGTGAGGGCGTCTGGACGCGGATGAAGTTCGAGGGCGGCGTGCACCGGGTGCAGAGGGTGCCGGTGACCGAGAGCCAGGGCCGCATCCACACCTCCTCGGCCACCGTGACGGTCCTGCCGGAGGCCGAGGAGGTCGACGTGCACATCGACCCCAACGACCTGCAGATCGACGTCTACCGCTCGTCCGGCCCGGGCGGCCAGAGCGTCAACACCACCGACTCGGCCGTCCGCATCACCCACAAGCCGACAGGCGTGGTGGTCTCCATGCAGGACGAGAAGAGCCAGATCCAGAACCGGGCCCGTGCCCTGGTGGTGCTGCGCTCCCGGCTGCTGAAGCTCGAGCAGGATCGCCAGGCGGCGGAGCTCTCCGGCCAGCGCAAGGACCAGACGGGCTCCGGAGGCCGGAGCGACAAGATGCGCACCTACAACTTCAAGGAGAACCGGGTCACCGACCATCGCGTCCGGGTGACCTTGTACTCACTCGACAAGGTGCTCGGCGAGGGTGCGCTCGACGAGATCACCGACGCGCTGATCGCCGACGAGCGCAGCCGCCAGCTCAGCCAGGAGTGACCACGTCGGCCCCGCTGACCTGGCGGGCTCTCCACGCCGAGGCGGCGGAGCGACTCGGGTCGAAGGAGGAGGCGCGCCGCCTGGTGGAGCGGGCTTCCGGACTCGAGGGCAGCGACTACGTGCTCGGGCTCGACCAGCGGGTGTCGGCGCGCGCCGAGCCGTTCTTCCGGGCGATGCTCGAGCGTCGGGCGGCCGGCGAGCCGCTGCAGTACGTGGTCGGGAGGTGGGGCTTCCGGCGGCTCGACCTCTACGTCGACCACCGCGTGCTCATCCCTCGGCCCGAGACCGAGATGGTGGTGCAGGTGGCTCTCGGCGAGCTGCCCCGGCTCGGGCGCTCACCGGTGATCGTCGACCTCGGTACGGGTTCGGGCGCCATCGCCCTCTCGCTGGCGGTGGAGGTGCCGTCGGCGACGGTGTGGGCCACCGACCGGTCCGCCGACGCGCTCGTGGTGGCTCGAGCCAACCTGACGGGCATCGGGCGCGATGCGGCCCGGGTGCGCCTGCAGGAGGGCTCGTGGTACCGGGCCCTGCCGGCCGACCTGGAGCACGGCGTGCAGCTCGTCATCTCCAACCCGCCGTACATCGCCGATGCCGAGGAGCTGCCTCCGGTGGTGGAGGACTGGGAACCGGCCGGCGCGCTGCGGGCCGGTCCCACCGGCCTGGAGGACATCGCCACGCTCATCGGCGAGGCTCCGGCCTGGTTGGCGAGGCCCGGTGCCCTGGTGATGGAGATCGCACCGCACCAGGCCGACGCAGCCATGGCCATGGCCCGCCGGGCCGGGCTGGCCGACGTGGAGGTGCGGCTCGACCTGGCCGGCCGCCAGCGCATCCTCGTGGCCCGCCTGTGACGAGGGTCGTCGGCGCCTCGGGCAGCCCGCCGCCCCAGCAGGCGATCGTGGCGGCGGTCGGCGCGCTGTCGGGCGGAGAGGTCGTCGCGCTGCCGACCGACACCGTCTACGGGTTGGCCGTCGATCCGTTCCGAGCGGGGGCCACCGACCGCCTGTTCGCGGCGAAGCGTCGCCCGACGTCCGTCGAGCTCCCCGTGCTGGTCGACGGCCTCGACACCGCGATCGACCTGGTGTCGGCGATGTCGCCCGCTGCGCACCGCTTGGTCGACGCGTACTGGCCGGGTGCGCTCACGGTCGTGGTCGATCGTGGAACGGGCTCGAGCGCCGGGCTCGACCTGGGTGGCGACGGCGCCACCATCGGCCTGCGCTCTCCTGCCCACCCGGTCGCGCTCGCCTTGTGTCGGGCCGTCGGTCCGCTGGCTACCTCCTCCGCCAACCTGCACGGTGAGCCGACGCCATCCAGTGCCACCGAGCTCGCCGCCCTGTTCGACGGCGTCGTGGCCCTGGTGCTCGACGGTGGACCTGCAGTGGGCGCCCCCTCGACGGTCGTGCGGTGCTCGGCCGACGGAGACGTCACGTTGTTGCGCGAGGGGCGCATCCCGTGGCCGGACGTCGTGGCCATCGCCACCGCCACCGCCTGATCCCAGCCGCTTCGTGGAACACTCGAGGATGGCCACCACGCACTCCGTCGACCCCGACGCCCTGCTCGCCGAGCTGCTGTTGACCGAGGAGGGCAAGGCCGACCCGTACCCCCGCTACGAGGCCATCCGCGAGCACGCTCCGGCTTTTCGCAGCGGCCTCGGCTTCGTGGTCGTCGGACGCTTCGACGACTGCCAGAGCGTGCTGCGAGACGGTCGGTTCGGCAAGGGCGAGCCCGCCGCGCCGTGGCTGCAGTTCGGCCTCACCGAGGAGGAGTGGGACGACCGGTACGCCTTCTTCCGGCGCCGCCGCTCGATGCTCGGGCTCAACCCGCCCGATCACACCCGGTTGCGCGGCCTGGTGGCCAAGGCCTTCACGCCCAAGACGGCCGAACGGCTGCGCCCGGACATCGTGCGCCTGACCGAGGAGATCATCGACCGCTTCGACGGCGTCGTCGACGTCATCCCCGAGCTGGCCCTGACGCTGCCCATCGCCGTCATCGGCGAGATGCTCGGCGTGCCGGAAGCCGACCGAGCCGCGCTCCAGCCCCTCGTGCGCGACACCGTCGCCACGCTCGAGCTCAACCTCTCCCTCGAGCAGCTCGATGCCGCCGCTCGAGCCGGAGAGGGCATCACCGCCGTCTTCGAGGGTCTCATCGCCGAGCGCCGCGCCCGTCCAACCGACGACCTCCTCTCCGAGCTCGTGCACGTCGAGGAGCAAGGCGATCGGCTCAACCACGACGAGCTGATCGCCACCATCATCCTGCTGTTCGCAGCCGGGTTCGAGACGACCACCAACCTCATCGGCAACGGGCTGCTGGCCCTGCTCGACCACCCCGACCAGCTCCAGCTCCTGCGGAACGACCGATCGCTGGTGAAGGGTGCGGTCGAGGAAGCGCTTCGCTACGACAGCCCCGTGCAGCTCGACGGCCGCAGTGCCATGGAGGCGGTGGAGGTCCACGGCCTAGCGCTGGCGCCCGGCGACCCGATCATCACCATGTTGGGTTCTGCCAATCGCGATCCGCGGAAGTTCTCCGACCCCGATCGCTTCGACATCACCCGCACCGGCCAGCAGCCCATGAGCTTCGGGGCAGGCATCCACTTCTGCCTGGGAGCGCCGCTCGCCCGAGCAGAGGGCCAAGTGGTGTTCGAGCACCTGCTCGACCGATTCGCGGTGATCGAGCCGGCTTGGGGTGACGACCGCCCGGCCTACCGGAGCTCCCTGGTGCTGCGGGGCCTCGAGGCTCTTCCCGTGCGCTTCGCCTGAGCTGCGACGCCGCACCCGGAGGCCAGAAGCCGGACCCCTAGTATCGACGGCATCGACATCCTCCTCCTCTGCACCGGCAACATCTGCCGATCCCCCATGGCCGAGGGCCTGCTGAAGCACGCGTTGGCGGCCCGGGGCATCGAGGCGCGGGTCCACTCCGCGGGCCTGCTCGATGACGGCCGCCCGGCCAGCACGCACGGCGTCGACGTGCTCCGGAGCCACGGCATCGACCTCGGGAAGCACCGCAGCCGCCGCTTCACCGTCGAGATGGTGCGAGAGGCCGATCTGGTGATCGGCATGGCGCGTCAGCACGTGCGGGAGGCGGTCGTACAGGTGCCCGCGGCATGGCCGCGGTCCTTCACGCTCAAGGAGCTCGTACGCCGGGGAAGCTCCGTCGGCCCTCGCCGGTCCGGCGAGGCCCTGGCCGACTGGTTGATCCGGGTGCACGCGGGTCGCCGGGCCTCCGAGATGCTGGGTGACGACGAGCATGACGACGTGTTCGACCCGATCGGCTCTTCGCGCTCGCGCTACGAGGCGACGGCCAGCGAGCTGGAGGGCCTGGTCCACCGGCTGGTCGAGATGGCCTTCCCGCTGCCCCCCCTCGCCACCGACCCGAGCCCGGAGGTTCACCCCATGACCGATCGTGACGAGCAGCTCTTCGCCATCGTCGAGCGCGAGCTCGAGCGCCAGATGACCACCCTTCAGCTCATCGCCTCGGAGAACTTCGCCTCCCCCCAGGTGATCGAGGCCACCGGTTCGGTGCTCACCAACAAGTACTCCGAGGGGTATCCGGGCAAGCGCTACTACGGCGGCAACGCCGTGATCGACGAGGTCGAGGAGCTCGCCCGTGACCGGGTGAAGTCCCTGTTCGGTGCCGAGCACGCCAACGTGCAGCCGCACTCCGGCGCGAACGCCAACACTGCGGTGTACCTGGCGCTCCTCGAGCCCGGCGACACCGTGATGGGGCTGCGGCTCGACCAGGGCGGCCACATCACCCACGGCCTCCCGGTGAGCCTCTCGGGCAAGTTCTACAACTGGATCGCGTACGGCCTGACCGAGAGCGACGAACGCATCGACTTCGACCAGGTGCGCGAGCAGGCGCTCGCGCACCGACCGAAGCTGATCGTCGCCGGAGCCACCGCCTACCCGCGCATCATCGATCCGCAGCCGTTCCGCGAGATCGCCGACGAGGTGGGGGCGCTGCTGATGTTCGACGCCGCCCACATCGCCGGCCTCATCGCCGGTGGGGTGCACCCGTCGCCGGTCGAGCTGGCCGACGTCGTCACCTTCACCACCCACAAGACGCTGCGCGGCCCCCGTGGCGGTTGCATCCTCTCGAAGGCGGAGCACGCCGACGCCATCGACCGGGCGGTCTTCCCGGGGACGCAGGGCGGCCCGCTCGAGCACGTCATCGCGGCCAAGGCCGTCGCGTTCTGGGAGGCGGCGCAGCCGTCGTTCCGGCAGTACGCCGAGCAGATCCTCACCAACGCCCGGGCGCTGGCCGCGGCCTTGGCGGCGGAGGGTGTGCGACTGGTGTCCGGTGGCACTGACAACCACCTCATGCTGGCCGACCTGCGCACGTTCGACGCCGATCTCAGTGGCAAGAAGGCGCGGCTGGCGCTCGACCGGGCCGGCATCACGCTCAACGAGAACACCGTGCCCAACGACCCACGGCCTCCCTTCACCACCAGCGGCCTCCGCCTGGGCACCGCCGCAGTCACGACCGCCGGCATGGGGGAAGCCGAGATGGAGCAGATCGCGGCCTTGATCGGGCGGGTGCTCCGCACCATCGGTGACAAGGCGGAGGAGCGAGCGGTCCGCGAAGACGTGGCCACGCTCTGCTCGAAGTTCCCGCCGTACCCGGTGGGCTAGATGGCCCGGGGAGCCGGCGCACGTTGAGGGACTACCTGCTGGTAGGTGGGGTTGCGTGTGCCACCACCTTCGTCCTCACCTTCTTCGTGCGCCGCCTCGCCATCCGCTTCGGCGCGGTGGTGAAGCCCGACGAGCGCCGGGTCCACCCGAAGCCCATGCCGACGATCGGCGGAGCCGCCATGTTCCTCGGCTTCCTCGCGGCCATGGCCGTGGCCGCCCGCCTCGAGCCGTTCCAGGACATCTTCCGAGGCTCATCGGAGCCCCTCGGCATCGTGATCGCGGCCGCCATCATGTTCGGCGTCGGCATGGCCGACGACCTCCAGGAGTGGTCACCCCCCGCCAAGATGGCCGGCCAGGTGCTGGCCGCCACGCCGCTGTACCTGCTGGCGGTGGTCATGTACTTCTTCCGGATCCCCTTTGCGGGGATCGTCTCGATCGGCCCCGACCTCCAGCCCCTGCTCACCGTGCTGTGGGTCATCGGCATGGCCAACGCCGTGAACTTCATCGACGGCCTCGACGGGCTGGCGGCCGGCATCGTCGCCATCGCCGCCGGGGCGTTCTTCCTCTACGCCACCCGCCTGTCCGACGCAGCGCTGCTCGAGCCGAGCAACGCGGCCCGGCTGGTGGCGATCATCACGGTCGGCATCTGCCTCGGCTTCCTGCCCCACAACTTCCCCGGCAGGATCATGATGGGCGACGCAGGCGCGCTGTTCCTCGGCCTGTTGATGGCGGCCTCCACACTGCTCGTCGGGGGCCGCACCGACGACCAGTTCAGCGGCAACACGTTCTTCTTCTTCGCCCCCATCTTCATCCCCTTCTTCATCCTGGGCGTCCCGATCATCGACACCGCGTTCGCCATCATCCGCCGGTCGCGGCGAGGCATGTCGGCCGCCCTCGGCGATCGCGGCCACCTGCACTACCGGCTCCTCACCCTGGGCCATGGGCAGCGTCGCGCCGTCCTCATCCTGTGGGCGTGGACAGCCGTGCTGTCCGGCCTGGTGCTCGTGCCGACCTACACCGGCCGGGGCAACGCGATCATCCCCCTGGCCGTGGTGGGGCTGTGCATCCTCCTGTACACCTTCTTCCACCCGGGTGTCCGCCGGAAGGCGTCCGCCGTGGCCGCCGAGCCGCCCCTCGCCGTGGAGCGCGGTGGCTGACTCGGTGCTGGGCGGACCACCGCGCCGGTCACCACGCGGGCTAAGGTCCGCACCGGCCGTGCAGGCAGGTTTGCGAGCCTCGCGGTCCGAGTTGCGAGCCTCCCAAACATCGGCTTAGATTGCGAAAGATTTCACAAGCGCCGCCGCCTCCACGGCGAGGCGAGCATCGACTGCAAAGGGGCAGTGTGAATCAAGGGGAGCACCGGGAGCTGATGAACGGCTTCGGCAACGGCCTGTCGGCTGCGTTCGAGCTGGCGGCCACGCCCGCCATCTTCGGTGCCGCCGGCTACGGCCTCGACCGGCTGCTCGGCACCGGCCCTTTCCTCATGTGGATCCTCGGCATCTTCTCCGTCGTGGGCGCGTTCCTCCGGGCCTGGTACCACTACGACGCCAAGATGCGAGTGCTCGAGGCGGCCGGCCCCTGGGCCACCAAGCGTCAGGCCCAGCCGTGACGAGCCCGGCACCCGCCTTCGTCACCCGCCTCGACGGTCCCGCCGTGGAGCAGCAGGTGGCCTCCGACATGATCCGCCGGGCCATCCCGGTCGCACCGGTGCTCATCGGTCTGTCAGCTGTGGTGTGGGGTGTCGACGGCGCCGTGTCCTCGGCGCTCGCCATCGGCATCGTGCTGGTGAACTTCGCCTTCGCCGCCGCCCTGCTCGCCTGGTCGGCTCGCATCTCTCTCGCCCTCATGATGGGCGCCGCGCTCGGCGGCTACGTCGTGCGCCTGGCGCTCATCACCGCAACCATCTTCGCGGTCCGCAACCAGCCGTGGATCGAGATGCTGCCCTTCGGGCTCACGTTGATCGTGACCCACCTCGGCCTCCTGTTCTGGGAGACCCGCTACGTATCCGCGTCGTTGGCCTTCCCGGGCCTCAAGCCGAAAGGGAGGATCGACCGTTGATCCCGCTCTTCATCGCCGCTGAGGAAGGAGGGGAGGGAGGCCTCCACTTCCCGAGCATCGGCGAGCTGGTGAACTGGCCCAGCTTCTGGGGCGAGGGCTGGTACGCCCTCAACAAGATCGGCCTCATCTGCCTGGCCGCCACGTTCCTCACGCTGCTGCTCTTCTTCCTCGCCGGCCGCAAGGGCGCCTTGGTGCCCCGGGGCGTCCAGAACCTGGTCGAGGCGAGCGTCGACTTCATCCGTGAGGGCATCGTCCTGCAGACGATGGGCGAGGAGGGCCTCCACAAGAAGTGGATCATGCCCTTCCTCACCTCGCTGTTCTGGTTCATCCTCTTCTGCAACATCGCCGGCATCATCCCGCCGATCAACATGCCGGCCTCCGCCCGCATGGCGATCCCGCTGGTGCTGTCGCTGATCGTCTACGTGATCTTCAACGTGGTGGGCATCATCAGCCAGGGCCCGATCAGCTACTTCAAGAACGCCCTGTTCCCGCCGGGCGTACCGATCGCCCTGTACATCCTCGTGACGCCGATCGAGCTGGTGTCCACGTTCCTCGTGCGGCCCTTCTCACTTGCCGTGCGACTCTTCGCCAACACGCTGGCCGGCCACATCCTGCTGGTCACCTTCGGCATCCTCGCCTACACCACGCTGCAGGCGAACCTGCTGATCGTGCCCTCGATCCTCGCCACGGTCATGCTCGTCCTCATGACCGGCTTTGAGGTCATGGTCGCCTTCCTGCAGGCCTACATCTTCACCATCCTCACCGCCGTGTACATCGGCGGTGCCATGCACCCCGAGCACTAGGAGGCCCGGAACACCAATGGCTTACAGCCCTGTCCTTGCACAGATCACGGCCAACGGCGAGGAGCTCGTCGACTTCGGCCGGGCCATCTCGGCCGGTTTCGCCTACGGCCTTGCGGCCATCGGCCCCGGCATCGGCATCGGCTACCTGGTCGGCCAAGCCGTCCAGGCCATGGCACGCCAGCCCGAGGCCGCCGGCATGGTGCGCACCACCATGTTCCTCGGCGTCGCCTTCACCGAAGCGCTCGCCCTCATCGGCTTCGTCGTCTTCATCCTCCTCGGCCTCTAAAGGAGATCACCGTGATCGCACGCATCACCCCCGCGGGCGAGGTGATCTTCCCCGCAGCCGCAGAGACGGAGAGCCAGGGCACCGAGGCGCAAGCCGACGAGGCCCACAACCCGATCCTCGCCGAGATGAGCGAGGTCTTCTACGCCACGCTGGCGTTCGCGATCCTCTTCATCCTGATGTGGAAGTTCGCCTTCCCAGCAGTGAAGAAGGGCATGGACGCCCGCACCCAGCGGATCCGCAACGACCTCGACGAGGCCGAGCAGACCAAGGCTGAGGCGTCCCGCATCCTCGACGACTACCAGCGCCAGCTGGCCGACGCTCGCAGTGAGTCGGGCCGCATCATCGAAGAGGCCCGCCAGACCGCCGAGCAGATGCGTCACGAGCTGATCGCCCGTGCCGAGGCCGACGTGGCCGAGCTGCGCCAGCGCAGCGTGGCCGACATCGATGCGGCCAAGACGCGGGCACTCGCCGATCTGCGGGGTCAGGTCTCCGAGCTGGCCATCCAGGCCGCTGAGCTCGTCGTGCAGAAGAACCTCGACCGTGACACCAACCGCACCCTGGTCGACAACTTCATCAACCAGGTCGGGGCGACTCGCTGATGGCCGACCGGAACGACGCCTACGCCACGGCCCTCTTCGAGGTAGCACGAGCAGAGGGCAACGTCGAGCGCGTGGAGGCCGAGCTGTACGAGGTCGCCCGGGCCATCGACCGTTCCGACGAGCTGCGGGCCCGCCTGACCGACGAGACGCTGCCGGTCGAGCTTCGGCAGGGCATCGTCGAAGATCTGCTCGGCGGCTCGGTGCAGCCGGTCACCAGGGCCCTCGTGTCCTTCGTGGTCGGCGCCGGTCGCGCCCGCAGCCTCCCCGACATCATCGACCGCATGGTCCGTCGTTCCACCGAGGAGCGGGCCGAGGCCGTGGCCGAGGTCACCTCCGCCGTGCCCCTCGACGACGACCAGCGCCAACGGCTCGCCTCCGCATTGGGCGTGGCAACGGGCAAAGTGGTATCGGTCAAGGTGAACGTCGACCCCTCCATCCTCGGCGGGATCATCGCCCAGGTAGGCGACACCGTCATCGACGGCTCGATCCGGCGCCGCCTCGAACAGCTCCGAGAGACCCTCTAAAGGACACGCTCCAACATGAGTGACTTCACGATCAACCCAGAAGACATCGCCTCGGTGCTGCGCTCGCGCCTCCAGGGCTTCAACCCCTCGCTGCAGCCGGCCCAGGTAGGTCGGGTGATCGAGGTCGGTGACGGCATCGCCCGCGTCTCCGGCCTGCCCGAGACCAAGGTGAACGAGCTGCTCGAGTTCCAGGGCGGGGTGCTGGGCATCGCCCTGAACCTCGACGAGGAGTCGATCGGCGCCGTCATCCTCGGCGAGGTCAACGAGATCGAGGAAGGCCAGTCGGTGCTCGCCACCGGCAACATCCTCAACATCCCCGTCGGCGACGGCCTGCTCGGCCGGGTCGTGAGCCCGCTGGGTGAGCCGATCGACGGCAAGGGCCCGATCGCCAACCCGATCAACCGCCGGGTCGAGATCCAGGCGCCGGGCATCGTCGACCGCCAGCCGGTGAAGGAGCCGATGCAGACCGGCATCAAGGCCATCGATGCCATGACGCCGATCGGACGAGGCCAGCGCGAGCTGATCATCGGCGATCGCAAGACGGGCAAGACCGCCGTGGCGATCGACACGATCATCAACCAGCGCGGCCTGGGTGTGAAGTGCATCTACGTCGGCATCGGCCAGAAGGCCTCCACCGTCGCCGAGCTGGTGAAGACGCTGGAAGACGCCGGCGCCATGGAGTACACGGTCGTGGTCAACGCGCCGGCCTCCGACCCGTCGCCGTTCAAGTACCTCGCTCCCTACTCCGGCTGCGCCATCGGCCAGCACTGGATGGAGCACGGCGAGCACGCGCTCATCATCTACGACGACCTGTCGAAGCAGGCCGACGCCTACCGCCAGATGTCGCTGCTCCTCCGCCGCCCGCCGGGCCGCGAGGCGTACCCGGGCGACGTCTTCTACCTGCACAGCCGCCTCCTTGAGCGCGCGGCCAAGCTGAGTGACGAGATGGGCGGCGGGTCGCTGACGGCGCTCCCCATCATCGAGACGCAGGCCGGCGACGTGTCGGCGTACATCCCGACCAACGTGATCTCCATCACGGACGGGCAGATCTTCCTGGAGTCGAACCTGTTCTACTCCGGCGTGCGCCCGGCGGTGAACGTGGGCATCTCGGTGAGCCGCGTGGGCGGCTCGGCGCAGATCAAGGCCATGAAGTCCGTGGCCGGCAAGCTCAAGGGCGAGCTGGCGCACTTCCGGGAGCTCGAGGCCTTCGCCTCCTTCGGCGCCGAGCTCGACCGCGCCTCCCAGGCCCTGATCGACCGCGGCCGGCGCCTCGTCGAGCTGATGAAGCAGGCCAACGGCCGGCCGCTCTCCGTCGACGAGCAGGTCGTGTCCATCTGGGCCGGCACCAACGGCTACCTCGACGACGTCGCCGTGGCCGACGTGGGCCGCTTCGAGACCGAGCTGCTCGACGACGTGCGGAGCCGCAACAGCGGCATGCTCGACACCTTGAAGCAGGGTGGCGGGCTGCCCGAGGACGACCTGCACCAGGCCGTGAGGAGCTTCAAGGAGCGCTTCGTCCCCACAGCAGCCGTGGCGGAGTAGCAGGCCTCATGTCGACGACGCGCATCGACCGGTCGGGGGAGGTGGCCTAGTGGCTGGTGGTCAGGAGAGGATCCTGCGCCGACGCATCAAGTCGGTGCAGAGCACGAAGAAGATCACCAAGGCGATGGAGCTCATCGCCGCCAGCCGCATCGTCAAGGCCCAGGCCCGAGTTGCTGCGGCGCGGCCGTACAGCGACCAGATCACCGAGGTCATCCGGAACCTGGCTGCCGCAGGCGCGGCGTCGTCCAACCCGCTGCTCGTGCCTCGCGACGAGGTGCGCACCGTCGGCTACGTGGTGGTCACCGCGGATCGCGGGCTGGCCGGTGGCTACAACTCCAACGTCATCCGAGCGGCCGAGCGCGACCTGCAGGCCCGACGGGCGGAGGGCAAGGAGTACTCGCTCATCCTCGTCGGCAAGAAGGCGGCCAACTACTTCCGCTTCCGGGGCTACACCATCGACGCCCAGTTCGCCGGCTTCAGCGACGCCCCCACCTACGAGAACGCACGTGAAGTAGCGCGCGAAGTGATGCAGCGCTACCGCGACGGCAGCATCGACCACGTCGAGCTGGCCTACACCCAGTTCCGCTCGGTGGCCACGCAGCGGGTGGAGGTGCGGCGGTTCCTCCCCCTCGAGGCGGCCGCCATCACCGAAGCCGCCAGCACCGGCCCGCAGGCCGACTACGAGTTCGAGCCGGCGCCCGGTGCGATCCTCGACGAGATCGTCCCCCGCTACGTGGAGAGCCGGCTCTTCGCCGCCTTCCTCGACGCCGCCGCGTCCGAGCACGCGGCGCGCCAGCGGGCCATGAAGTCCGCCACCGACAACGCCGACGAGCTCATCAAGGTGCTCGTCCGCCAGATGAACCGGGCCCGCCAGGACTCGATCACCACCGAGATCATCGAGATCGCCTCGGGCGCCGAGGCTCTTGCCGCAGCCAAGGGCGGCGTCGACCTCCTCCGCGACCGCCTGGTCGACCAGGACTTCCTGGGCACCGACCCCACGAACCTCTACCAAAGCCGCCGAACCGCTACCACGGAGTGACCGACACATGACCGTCACCGAGAACACCTCACCCACCTCAGAGCGCGAGAACAAGGACGGCAAGATCGTCGCCATCGTCGGCCCCGTCGTCGACGTCGAGTTCCCGCCGGGCTTCCTGCCGGAGATCAACGACGCCCTGCAGTTCGAGGTCGACGTCGAAGGCGAGATCACCACCATCACGGCGGAGGTGGCCCAGCACATCGGCGAGAGCCGCATCCGGGCCATCGCCATGAAGCCCACCGACGGCCTCAAGCGCGGCACCATCGTGCGCGCCTCCGGGTCGGGCATCTCGGTGCCGGTCGGCCCCGGCGTCCTCGGACACGTCTTCAACGTCATCGGCGAGCCGCTCGACACCAATGGCCAGGTCCTCACCGAGGGCATCGAGGACCGGTGGGAGATCCACCGCCCGGCCCCCGCCTTCGACCTGCTCGACCCCGAGACGAAGATGTTCGAGACGGGCCTGAAGGTCGTCGACCTGCTCGAGCCCTACCGCCTCGGCGGCAAGATCGGCCTCTTCGGCGGTGCCGGCGTGGGCAAGACCGTGATGATCCAGGAGATGATCATCCGGGTGGCCCGCCAGCACGGCGGTGTGTCGGTGTTCGCCGGGGTCGGCGAGCGCACCCGTGAGGGCACCGACCTGTGGCTGGAGATGCAGGAGTCGGGCGTCATCGCCAACACCGCCCTCGTGTACGGCCAGATGGACGAGCCGCCGGGCGTGCGCCTCCGCGTCGCGCTGTCGGCCCTCACCATGGCCGAGTACTTCCGCGACGTCCGTGGCCAGGACGTGCTCCTCTTCGTCGACAACATCTTCCGCTTCACCCAGGCCGGCTCCGAGGTCTCCACGCTGCTCGGCCGCATGGCTTCGGCCGTGGGGTATCAGCCGACCCTGGCCGACGAGATGGGCGGCCTGCAGGAGCGCATCACGTCGGTGCGGGGCAAGTCGATCACCTCGCTGCAGGCCGTGTACGTGCCTGCGGACGACTACACCGACCCGGCTCCCTTCACCGCCTTCACCCACTTCGACGCCACCACCAACCTCGACCGCGGCGTCTTCGCCAAGGGCATCTTCCCGGCGGTGGACCCGCTCGCCTCGACGTCGAACATCCTGCAGCCCGATGTCGTCGGTGACGAGCACTACCGCGTGGCCCGAGGCGTGGTGCAGACCCTGCAGCGCTACCGCGAGCTGCAGGACATCATCGCCATCCTCGGCATCGACGAGCTCACCGAGGAGGACAAGGTCCTCGTCGGTCGAGCCCGCAAGATCGAGAAGTTCCTCGGTCAGCCGATGTACGCCGGCGAGCCCTTCACCGGCATCCCCGGCACCAACGTGCCCGTCGACGAGTGCGTCGCCTCTTTCGGCAACATCCTCAACGGCGAGTACGACGAGCTTCCCGAGCAGGCCTTCTTCAACGTCGGCGGCATCGAGGACCTGCTGGCCAAGGCCAAGCAGCTGCAGAGCGAGGGCTAGGCGTGTCGCTGCAAGTCGAGCTCGTCTCACCGGAGCGCATCCTGTGGTCCGGTGAGGCCGAGATCGTCATCGCCCGCACCGCCGGCGGTGACATCGCCTTCATGACCGGCCATGCCCCCTTCGTCGGCATCCTCGGCGTTGGCCTCGTGCGCATCAAGCCCACCGGTAGCTCGACCGAGGAGGTGGCGGCGGTGCACGGCGGCTTCATCGAGGTCAAGGACAACCGCGTCACGGTTCTCTCCGACGTAGCCGAGCTGGCGAGCCAGATCGACGTGGAGCGGGCGCGGGCCGCGCAGCGCCGGGCCGAAGAGGCTCGGCGGGCGAGCGGCGACGTGGACTCGGATGCCGCGGTGCGACGAGCCCAGGTCCGGCTCGAGGCGGCTGGCGTCACCACCGGCGCCGGCACCCACTGACCAGCATCCCGCCCGTGCCGGATGAACCGACGGCTCCGGACGAACCGACTGCGCCCCTCGCCTTCGCCGACCTTGCGCTGCGGCCCGAGCTGCTCAAGGCGCTGACCAGCCTGGGCTACGAGGAGCCGACGCCGATCCAGCGCGAGGCGATCCCGATGCTGCTCGCCGGCCGGGACCTGCTCGGGCAGGCCGCCACGGGCACCGGCAAGACCGCCGCCTTCGCCCTTCCGATCCTCGAGCGTCTGGCGTCCATGCCGGAGCGAGCCGACCCCATGGCCCTCGTGCTGGTGCCGACGCGCGAGCTGGCCGTGCAGGTCTCCGAGGCGATCCACCGGTACGGCCGCGACCTCGGGGCCCGGGTGCTTCCCATCTACGGCGGTCAGCCCATCGAGCGCCAGCTGCACGGCCTTCGCCGGGGGATCGACGTGGTGGTCGCCACCCCGGGTCGCGCTCTCGACCACATCGCCCGCAAGACGCTGCAGCTCCATGCCCTCGAGGTGGTGGTGCTCGACGAGGCCGACGAGATGCTCGACATGGGCTTCGCCGAGGACATCGAGGCGATCCTGGAGGAGACGCCGGCCGAACGGCAGACGGTGCTGTTCTCGGCCACCATGCCGGCACGCATCGACAAGATGGCCCGCCGGCACCTCCGCGATCCGGCACGGGTCCTCATGGGTCGCGAGGCGATGGCTCCGGGCGAGGCGCCCCTCGTCCGCCAGAGCGCCTACCTCGTCACCCGCGCCCACAAGGCGGCTGCGCTCGGCCGGGTGCTCGACGTGGAGATGCCGACCGCGGCCATCGTCTTCTGCCGCACCCGGGAAGAGGTGGACCAGCTCACCCAGACGCTGAACGGACGTGGCTACCGGGCCGAGGCGCTGCACGGCGGCATGGGTCAGGAGCAACGCGACCGCGTGATGCGCCGCGTGCGGGCCGGCACGGCGGAGCTGTTGGTGGCTACGGACGTCGCCGCTCGGGGCCTCGACATCGACTCGCTCACCCATGTCGTCAACTACGACGTGCCTTCGGCGCCCGAGGCCTACGTGCACCGCATCGGCCGGGTCGGACGAGCCGGCCGTGAGGGCGTCGCCATCACCCTCGCCGAGCCGCGCGAGCAGCGGATGCTCAAGACCATCGAGCGGGTGACGAAGCAGCGCATCGACATCCAGAAGGTGCCGACCGTCGCCGACCTGCGGGCTCGGCGACTGGGAATGACGCGCGCTTCCCTGGAGGAGACCCTCATGGAGGGCGACCTCGACGGGTTCCGAACCGTCGTCGAGACGCTCACCGAGCAGTTCGACCTCATGGAGGTGGCCCTCGCGGCGGTCAAGCTCGCCTACGAGGCGACGGGGGCAGCGGCCGACGAGGTGGAGATCCCCGAGGTGACCCCTCGGGCCGACTCGCCCCGCCCGGCGCGGCCCACGGGAGGCTCCGCGTCCCGGTACGAGAGTGGCCCGTCATCCCGTCGCGACGGCGGCCCGCCGGGCCGGCAGGACAGCGGTGGGAAGCGACCCCCTCGGCCGCAGGGGCCCGGCATGGCCCGCATCTTCATCGGCAGCGGCAGCAGCGCCGGCATCCGTCCCCAGGACCTCGTCGGCGCCATCGCCGGTGAGTCCAGCCTCGGCGGGCGCGAGATCGGCGCCATCCAGATCGCCGAGCGCTTCGCCTTGGTGGAGGTGCCCGAGGCGTCCGTCGACGAGGTCATCCGGGCCCTGAAGGGCACGACCATCAAGGGACGGAAGTTCTCCGTTCGGCGCGACCGGGGCTAACGCACCGAGCCGGTGGTGCCCACCGGTGCGGCGAACGGCGCCAGGCAGGCGACGTCGAGCGCAGCCGGCCGAGTGGGGTCGTCGAAACGAAGATCGGCGGCAGCCAGCCGTCCGAGGAGCCGGCCTGACGGCGCGGCAGGCGGCGCGCCGACCAGGTCCGAGGCGGCGAGACGAGTGAGCTCGTGCACCTCGAACCCGATCTCCTGCGGCCCGCCGGCGACGGCGACGAAGGCGAGCCCGGCCGGCGCCAACAGTGCCACGAACCCTTCGGACACCGGATGATCGCCGTACCGAGCCACGGGCACCCATCGCTCCGCCTCGTCGGCCACCACCAGGTCGGCCAGTCGCACGCGAGCCTGTCGCTCCTCCGGCGGGAGGGCGCTGCCGTCGCGATGGTGGAACCCGTGCTGGCGGGCACACAGGGCGGTCCGCTCCGCCGCGTCGGCCGTCACCCAGAGGGTCTTCACCGCCGGTGACGTTCGGGAGACGGTCCGCCCGCAGGTCGGACACGTCCACTGCTCCACCTTCGGCGGCCCAGCCATCCAGAGGGGACGCACGAACACCCTGGCGATCACATCGGTGAGCGACACCCCACCGGTCTACCGCCATCGCCCCACGTATGGAAGGAATTCGAGGGCAAGGACCGGAGTGCCGGTGATCGGGGAGGTCGGTACGGTCGTCGGTGATGGCACAACGAGACGACGACGAGCGATGGACGGCCGTGCAGCGCCGGGCCGCCGAGTGCGACGGGGAGTTCTTCTACGCGGTGCGCACGACCGGTGTGTTCTGCCGGCCTTCATGTGGGGCCCGGGCTCCGCGCCGGGAGAACGTCGCCTTCTACGCAACCTGTGCCGAGGCTCGGGCCGCAGGCTTTCGGCCATGCAAGCGCTGCCGGCCGGGTGAGCCGTCCATCGCCGAACAGCGGGCGGCGCTGGTGGCCTCGGCCTGCCGGCTGCTCGAGTCGGCCCCAGTGCCTCCCACCCTCGCCCAGCTCGCGGCGGCGGCCGGCCTGAGTCCGTCCCACTTCCATCGGGTGTTCCGTGCGGTCACCGGCATCACCCCGAAGTCGTACGCGCAGGGTCATCGCGCCGCACGGGTGCGGGAGGGGCTGGAGGCGGGCACCGGGACGGTGACGGACGTGATCTACGACGCCGGCTTCGGGTCGAACGGGCGCTTCTACGCCACGTCGACCGACGTGCTCGGCATGACGCCCACCAGCTTCCGTGCCGGCGGCAGGGACGCGGTCATCCGCTTCGCCGCGGGGGAGTGCTCGATGGGGGCGGTCGTGGTGGCCGCGACCGACAAGGGGATCTGCGCCATCCTGCTCGGAGACGACGCGGAGGCCCTGGTGCAGGACCTGCAGGATCGCTTCCCCAACGCCGAGCTGGTGGGAGGTGACGCCGAGTTCGAGGCCACCGTGGCCCGGGTGATCGGCGCAGTCGAGGCGCCTGGCATCGGGCTCGACCTACCGCTGGACGTCCGGGGCACCGCCTTCCAGCAACGGGTGTGGCAGGCCCTGCGAGAGATCCCTCCGGGCGCCACTGCGAGCTATGCCGACATCGCCAACCGCATCGGCTCGCCCACCGCCGTGCGGGCTGTCGCTCGTGCCTGCGCCTCGAACGCCATCGCTGTGGCCATCCCGTGCCACCGGGTGGTGCGCAGCGACGGCGGGCTCTCCGGCTACCGGTGGGGCATCGAGCGGAAGCGCACGCTGTTGGAGCGGGAGGCAGCCGGCTGAGGGACGTGCCAGGGTCGTGGCCGTGCCCCGCCGCCGCCTCGGAGTCGCCCTGCTGGTTCCCGAGCCGTTCGCGGCGGAGGTCGACGGGCTGCGCCGAGCGCTCGGTGACCCCTCGCGGCGCCGCATCCCTCCGCACCTGACGCTCGTGCCGCCGGTCAACGTGCGTGACCAGGACCTCGACCAGGCCCTGGCCGTGCTCCGATCCGCGGCGGCCCGCACCCGGACGCTCGCGCTCAGCCTCGGCCCGCCGGCCACCTTCCTCCCGGTCAACCCGGTGCTCTACCTGGCCGTCGGCGGTGATCTGCCCGGCCTACGAGCGCTTCGGGACGGCGTGTTCCAAGCGCCCCTCGAGCGAGCGCTCACCTTGCCGTTCGTCCCCCACGTGACCCTCGCCGACGGCGGGGACCCCACCCGGATCGAAGCCGCCCTTGGAGCGCTCTCCTCCTACCGGGTCGAGCTCACCTTGGACCGGGTGACGCTGCTCGAGGAGGGCGAGGGACGGGTGTGGGCACCCATCGCCGACGCCACCCTCGAGGCACCCGCCGTGGTCGGTCGAGGTGGGCTGGAGCTCGTGATCTCGCGATCGGGCCGACTCGAACCGGCGGCTCTCGCCCTCCTCCACCGCGCTTCCGTGACGGAAGCCGTTGCCTCCGGCGCCGCTCCCACCGAGTCCACCACCGCGTCGGGCGGGGGCGGCCTGGTGCTCACCGCTCGCCGCGACGACCTCGTCGTCGGTGTGGCCGCCGGCTGGCTGGCGGGCCCGTCGGCCCACCTCGGCGCGCTGGTGGTGGACCCGGCGGCGCGTGGGGAGGGGATCGGCTCGCACCTGCTCGCTGCCTTCGTGGCCGAGGCGGCCGGCTGCGGCTGCACGGTGGTGCACCACGTGGGTCGCCGGGGCTCGCCGGTGGAAGGCTTCTATCGTTCCCGCGGGTGGACCGACGACGCGACGGCGCCGGTCGTCGAGCTGGTGCGCCGGCTGGCCTGAGCCAGGCTCAGAAGGCGACCGACGAGTACTCCGACAGCTTCTCGAGGCGGTGCCGGGCCTCCACCCGGCGAACCGTGCCCGACTTCGAGCGCATGACCAGCGACGAGGTGGTGGCTCCGTTGGCGTCGTAGTGCACGCCTCTCAGGAGCTCGCCGTCGGTGATGCCGGTCGCCGCGAAGAAGCAGTTGTCGCCCCGCACGAGATCGTCGGTGTGGAGCACGGCCGACAGGTCGTAGCCGGCGGCCACTGCTGCATCCCGCTCGGCGTCGTTCCGCGGGGAGAGCCGTCCCTGCAGCTCGCCGCCCACGCACTTGAGCGCAGCGGCGGCGATGACCCCCTCGGCGCAGCCACCGATCCCGAAGAGGATGTCGATGCCGGAGTCGGCCCACGCGGTGGCGATGGCGGCAGGCGCATCACCGTGCTCGATCAGGCGGATGCGGGCGCCCGCGGCACGCACTTCGGCGATGAGCTCGGCGTGCCGGGGCCGGTTCAGGATCACGGCGGTGACGTCTCGTACCGATTCCCTCTTCGCCCGCGCCACAGCCTGCAGGTTCTCGGTGGGGGAGGCGTTGATGTCGATGACGCCCTTGGCCTCCGGGCCCACGGCGATCTTCTCCATGTAGAAGATGGGCCCCGGGTCGAACATCGTGCCCCGCTCGCTGACCGCGATGATCGAGGTGGCGCCGCTCTGACCCAGCGCGGTGAGGGTGGTGCCTTCCACGGGGTCGACGGCGATGTCGGTCTGCGGCGGCTCCCCCGTGCCGATGCGCTCACCGTTGTAGAGCATGGGCGCTTCGTCCTTCTCGCCCTCGCCGATGACGACGAGGCCGTCCATGCTGACCGTGCTCAGCACGATGCGCATGGCGTCGACGGCGGCGCCGTCGGCTCCTTCCTTGTCGTCCCGGCCGACGAACCGCGAAGCGGCCAGCGCGGCAGCTTCGGTGGTGCGCACGAGCTCCATGGCGAGGTTGCGGTCGGGAGCTTGGCGGTCGGGCGTCATGTCCGGACGATAGACGGGCGATGCGGTCGACCGTCGCCTTCTTGCCGGCGGGACTGCAGGTTCGGGCGCCTCACTAGTGTTCGGCTGCATGAGCACCGAGATGCCGTCCGACGCGAGTGACCGATACACCGGTGACGAGGGTCCGGACGTCGTCATCTACGAGCTCCGTGACTGGACGGTCGACATGCGCGCCGGGCTCGAGACCCGACTCGTGCTCGAGGGCATCGAGCACCAGTGGGAGGCGGGCACCGGAGCCGACCTCGAGTTCAGCTACGAGACCGGGCAGCCGTGGGAGGTGGCCACCGACCTCGCCGTGGGCACCGACCAGGAGGAGCGGGTCGACCTCATCCTCGACGAGCTGGAAGGCGGCGACGCCGAGCTGGACGGCGTGGACGACGACGGCGGGAGCGACGAGGCCGTCTACGCCGTGATGAGCAACCTCTACGTGGCCGCCGATCGCCTCAAGGACGACCCGGAGGACGACGCCCAGGCCGGTGAGTTCTTCGACGCGGCCGACCTGGCCCTGGCCACCCCTCCTCCGTTCGGCGTCGAAGCCGAGGTGTGGGCTCGAGTGCAGGGTCTGGCCGGGGAGACCAGCGCGGCGCTCGAGGGCGACGGCGATGCCGACCTCGTGCGTGAGCGCTCGCAGGCACTGCGCGACCTGCTCTTCGGCTACGTGTAGCCCTCCTCCGCTCCCTATCGTCGACAGATGCTCCTGGCCGAGCTCGAGGTGCGGCACTCCCGCGCGACGGCGCCCACCCGACGGGTCGCGCTCGGGCGGCTGTGGCTCCCGACGGAGCCCGCGCCGGGCTTCGGGGGCATCCTGCTGGCCGGCATCGTCGCAGCCGGGGCCAGCGCGCTCGAGGGTGACGACGACGTGCTGGACGGCATCGACTCGCTGCTCGCCGACATCGAGCGCGGTGCGCGGATCGTGCAGCCGCGGATCCGGCATCGCTTCCAGGTCGACGCAGTGGGCCTCGACCGCAGCGTCCACTCGCTCGTGGGTGAAGGCGAGGCGGTCTCGCTCGACATCGACGGCCACGGGGCTCCGCTGCCCCAGGTGCTGGCCGCCTTCTACGCCGCCGGTCAGCTGTCCTACTCGGCCCGACCTGGGGTGTTCCGACTTCTCCGCCGGGCCACCCGGTGGACGGGCGGCATCGACGACAAGCTGGTGGACTACCTGACCGGAGACGAGGCCGCCAGCCTGCGTCGTGGGCTGCCCGGCGACGAGGGCTGGGCCCTCCAGGTGCTCGGGTTCGCCAGCGCGGGCGAGCCGTCCCGCGGGGCGATCCAGAAGCGGTTCAGGGAGCTGGTGATGGCAGCGCACCCCGACCGGGGTGGTGATGCCGACGGCGCCGGGCAGCGGATCCAGGACCTGACCGAGGCCAAGCGCATCCTCCTCACCGGCCCATGAGCGGCCGGCCGCCCCGGGCCGGGCTGCTCGTCACGCCCGGTGCAGGGGCGTCGCGCGACCAGCCGTCGCTCGTGGCCATCGAGGAGGCCCTGCGCGACGACGGTGTGGCGGTCGATCGGATGGACTTCCCCTACCGCCTCGCCGGGAGGAAGGCGCCCGACCGTCCCCCGGTGCTGCTCGCTTCGGTGCGAGCGGGTGCCGTGGCCCTGGCCGAGAGGACCGAGCTCCCGGCCGAGCGGCTCTTCCTCGGCGGTCGATCGCTGGGCGGCCGGATGTGCTCCCTGGCTGTCGCCGATGGGCTCCCGGCCGCCGGCCTGGTGCTCGTCAGCTATCCGTTGCACCCGGCGGGCAAGCCCGAGTCCCTCCGGGTGGAGCACTTCCCTCGCATCACGGTGCCGTGCCTGTTCGTGTCCGGCACCCGTGACTCCTTCGGCACCCCCGACGAGCTGCAGGCCCACACCGCATCCATCCCCGGGCCGGTGCACCACGTCTGGATCGAGGGTGGTGACCACGGGCTGCGTGGCAAGGACGCAGCCGTCGCCGAGGCGGTACGGACCTGGCTCCTGGAGCGGCTCGGAGACGGTCTCGACTAGATGGGATCGGGATGCGGCTCGTCCGAGGGTCGCAGATCCTCGGGATTGAGGTCTTCCAGCTCTCTGTGCGCGGTCTCCGGGTACAGCGTGAGGATCAGCACGATCACGATGGCGGGCCCGATGGCCAGCAGGGTCAGCGCGCCGCCGATCATGCCCATGCGCTGAGAAAGGAACCCGGCGGCCACGAGGCCCACGACGCTGCCGATCCGCCCCATGGCGCTGATGAAGCCGTTGGCCTTGCCGCGCAGGGAGGTCGGGAAGAGCTCCGGCCCGTAGACACCCAGCGCCGGCACGGTGAGCGCCCCGAAGATGGCACCGAGCACCGACCACGCCCAGATGCCCCAGCCGGCGGAGAGGAACATGAGCACGGTGGCGCCGACGCCTCCGGCCACGCCCACGGCTCCGACGATCCGCCGGCCCCGCACGTCGGCCAGGTAGCCACCGACGAAGATGCCGATCCCGCCCCACATGTTCGTGCTCACCGCGAAGAGCGAGATGCGGGCGGCCGAGAAGCCCCGCTCGTTGCGGAGGAACTCGTTCTGGAACTGTGACGCCGGGGCGATGAAGAGGGCGAACAGCAGGGCGGAGGCACCCAGGAGCCAGAAGCGCCGGCCGTGACCCGTCATGGGCACCTCGACGTGCGCAGTGCGGAACCGGCGGCTCTCGGGCAGGTGGCGCGACACCCGCCAGACGACGGCGACTCCCACCAGGGCCACGGCAAAGAGCACCCGCCACGTCCGCTCACCGACGTCGGCAATCGGCAAGAGCAGCAGCACCGGCCCTGCTCCCAGCGCCCCGGACACCGACAGGATGCTCACGGCGTAGGCGCGGGACCCGGCCGGCATCTCTTCGGCGGCCATGATGGCGATGAGGATGACGGCCGCCGTCAGGCATCCTCGGCCGAGCACCTGCACCGCGGTGAAGGCGATCAGGCTCGGGCTCAGCGCGCTCGTTGCGACGATCGTGCACCCGGCGGCGACGGACGCGAGGGTCACGCGCCGGCGGCCCCGCCGGTCGGCGAGCGCGACGAGGAACATGGCGACCAGCACATCGGCGCGCACCGCCGCACCGGCCAGGCCCTGGGCCTGGGTGTCGGCCCCGAACTCCTCGGCCGCGAAGGTGAGCGTCTGGCTGAACAGGAACGAGGGGAACGTGACCGCGGCCGTGAGGACGGCGAGGGCGGCCAGCATGGCGGCCGCCGAGCGGTCGATCGGGTCGGGCGGCGCCCACCACGGCGACCGCTTCGGAGGTTCGGTGCGGTGCAGCACCGAGCGGATGGGAAAGCGGAACAGCCACCCGAAGATGGGGACGGCCAGGCGGTAGTGCACGGACTGTCGCACCTCGAACCGCTCGCCCTGCGGCGTCACCTCGACGGTGCGGAGGTAGTGCGCGAACGGCCCTCGAGCCGCCTCGAACCGGCGTGTCGTGGGGTCCGCAGTCTGGGGTGGCAGCTCGGCTTCGAGCACGACCGAACGACGGGGACAGACGATGGCCTCCATGCCGGCCCGGTCGACGACGGTGGTGGCGACGCTCGAGCTCTCCCCCCGCGCCGAAGGGTCGCGCCCGAAGCGGTCGGTCACTCGGCGCACGCTCGGAGGATACCTACGGCCCCACGATGGAAGGTCCGGGTGGCCGTTGGTGTTGACCGGTGGGAGAATGGCATGTCGGCTCCACTCGGAACCGACCGAACGACCCCAGGAGCTGAATTACACGTGCAAGCAGCGCTGCTCGAAGCGGTGGAAGCGATCCGTCCGGCCCTCCAGTCCGACGGGGGCGACATGCGGGTGCTCGACTACGACGAGGAAGCCGGCATCGTGAACGTCGAGCTCCTCGGCGCCTGCGGCGGCTGTCCGATGTCGTCCATGACCCTCAAGGCGGGCATCGAGCGCATCCTGAAGGACCGTGTGCCGGGCTTGAACGAGGTGCGGGCCAAGGGCATCGACTTCGACGTCGACGCCATGTCCGAGGGGCACTGACCCCGAAGTCGGCGAAGTACCATGCGGCTCGCCCGCACCACTGAGAATGCGAAGGGCGCCGAAGGGCGCCCTTCGTCGCGAGAGGAGCAGCGCGCTGCGCAGCCGAGATCCCGATGTGCTGGTGGAGGCGGCCGGCCGTGGTGACCGCGGCGCGGTGGCCCGGCTCCTCTCGCTCGTCGAGCGCGGGGGCGAGGGCGCCCGCTCCGTCGGCCGCCTGACGTACCCGCACGGGGGTCGGACGTACACGGTGGGCATCACCGGAGCGCCCGGAGCCGGGAAGTCGAGCCTCACCAACCGCGTCATCGAGCAGGTGCGCGCGGCGGGGTCCACCGTGGCCGTGCTCGCCATCGACCCGTCCTCGCCCTTCACCGGTGGCGCGATCCTCGGTGACCGGGTCCGGATGCAGGACCACGCCCTCGACGACGGCGTGTTCATCCGGTCCATGGCGACCCGCGGGCACCTCGGCGGGCTGTCACTGGCCACGCCTGAAGCGGTGCGGGTGCTTGACGCGGCCGGCGTGCCGCTCGTGATCATCGAGACCGTCGGCGTCGGCCAGGTGGAGGTGGAGGTGGCCGGAGCGGCCGACACGACGGTGGTGGTGGTGAACCCCGGCTGGGGCGACGCCGTACAGGCCAACAAGGCCGGGCTCCTCGAGATCGCCGACATCTTCGTGATCAACAAGGCGGACCGTCCCGGAGCCCTCGACACGCAGCGCGACCTCGAGCAGATGCTCGAGCTGACGACCGAGAAGCAGTGGCGCCCCCCGATCGTGCACACCAAGGCCGTCGACAACGACGGGGCGGACCGGTTGTTGGCCGCCATCGCCGACCACCGCGCCCACCTCGAGTCGACCGGTGAGCTCGTCCGGCGACGGGCGCGTCGCCTGGAGCAGGAGATGCGGGAGATCATCGCCCGCAGCCTCGAGCAGCGGGCCTACGAGCTGGCTTCGGGCGACGCCTTCGCCCAGCTGCTCGGCGACGTGCTCGAGCGCACCGTCGACCCGTGGACGGCTGCCGGGCGACTCATCGAGGCCAGCCGATAGCCCGGTAGCGTTCGGCCCATGTCCGACGATCGCTTCGTTTCCGTCGACCGCCGAGCGGACGGGGTGGCCCTCGTGCGGCTCGACCGTCCCAAGATGAACGCCCTGTCCTCGGCGATGCTCGAACAGCTCGAGGAGACGGCCACCGAGCTCACGGTCGACCCGCCCGGTGCCGTGGTGATCTGGGGAGGAGAGCGCATCTTCGCCGCCGGGGCGGAGATCTCCGAGTTCGGTGGTCCGGAGGAGGCCCGCCGCATCGGTGGCCGCTTCCGGTCCTCGCTCGACGCAGTGGCGTCCATACCTCGGGCCGTGATCGCCGCGGTCAGCGGCTATGCCCTCGGCGGCGGATGCGAGCTCGCCTTGGCTTGTGACTTCCGGGTGGTGTCCGACCGGGCCAAGCTGGGTCAGCCCGAGATCCTGCTCGGCATCATCCCGGGCGGTGGCGGCACCCAGCGCCTGCCCCGGCTCATCGGTAGCGCGCGGGCCAAGGACCTGATCCTCACCGGACGCCAGGTGGATGCGGAAGAGGCCCTGCGGATCGGCCTGGCCGACCGTGTGGTGGCGCCCGACCGGGTGCTCGACGAGGCGCTCGAGTGGGCGGCCGTGCTGGCCTCGGGGCCCGTCGTTGCCCACGCACTGGCCAAGCAGGCGATCGACAACGGGCTCAGCCTTCCGCTCCGAGAAGGCGTCTCACTGGAGCAGCAGCTGTTCGCCGAGGTGTTCGCCACCGAGGATGCCGGCACCGGCGTGGCGTCGTTTCTCGCGAACGGCCCCGGTAAGGCCACGTTCCGCGGTCAATAGTTGGGAACGGCTGTTTGGGGTTAAGTGACATCGGGCACATCCTCCTCAGTACACACAAGAGGTCCCGGTGGCGGGGCCGGTAGGAGGTCCGCAGAGAATGGGCATCGGAGTCAGCATCTTCCTTCTCGCAGTCGGCGCAATCCTGGCCTTCGCCGTGAGCATGGAGCCCGTCGCCGGAATCAGCATCGACACCATCGGCATCATCCTGATGGTCGTCGGAGCGCTCGGCATCGTGCTCTCGATGGTGTTCTGGAGCAGCTGGGGCGGCTTCAACCGCGCCGGCGCCGCCGGCACCACCACCGGTACGCGCGAGCGCACCGTCGTACAGGACCGCGACGTCGTCTAGCCAGACCCCGTGCGCCATCTGGCCGCACGGGAGCAGAGCTGAGAAGAGGGCCGGCCGAGAGGCCGGCCCTCTTCGCGTCCATCGTGGCGGGAGCGCTGCTGCGTGCACGTGCCCTCGCCCGGGTGGCCATCGTGGTGTTCGCCGGTGCGGCGGTCCTGGTCGGGCTCACCGTCGGCTTCGGCGTGTTGCAGGACGCCACCGCCTCGGTGCGCTGAGTCGGCCTAAGCCCAGGTGATGCAGCCCATCTCGGCCGGGGTGAGCAGGTGGGCGTTGGCCGGTACGACCCGGACGGTGTAGCCGTAGCGTCCGGGCGTCTCGCAGGAGAACGAGCCGGCGTACGTCGAGCGGCCGGCGTGGCCTCCGTCGGCCGGCCCCTCCGATTCGAGCGTCATGGTGGCGATGGACGTTCCTGCCATCTCGTCGCTGGGCCCGACCGGCCCATGCACCAGCTGCACGGCGACGTCATCCCGGGAGAGCTGGCCGAGCGACACGACCGCCTCGACCCGACGGGTGGTGCCGAGGTCGGCGACCGCGGCCTCGGCGTCGACGTCGACGACGGTGACGCCGTGCCACCCCGCCAGCACGCGCTGCTTCCACGCAGACAGCGCCCGGGCGCTGGCGAAGGAGGACTCGCCCATGGTGGCGGCCTGCCCGGCGATGGGCTCGTACAGCTGCTCGACGTAATCCCGCACCATCCGGCTGGCCAGCACCTTCGGGCCGAGCGTCTGCAGCGAGGACTTCACGCGCTCCACCCAACGGCGGGGCACCGGGCCCAGGGACCGCTCGTAGAAGAGCGGCACGACCTGGCGCTCGAGGATGTCGAACAGGCTGGCCGCCTCCACCTCGTCCCGACGGGCCAGGTCCTCGTAGCTCTCCGCCGAGGAGATGGCCCAGCCGTTGGTGCCGTCGAACATCTCGTCCCACCAACCGTCGAGGATCGAGCAGTTCAGGCCGCCGTTCAGTGCTGCCTTCTCGCCGCTGGTGCCGCACGCCTCTTCCGGGCGGCGAGGGTTGTTCAGCCAGACGTCGCATCCCTGCAACATGGTGCGGGCGACGCTGATGTCGTAGTCCTCGATGAACACGAAGCGGTGCCGGATCTCGGGGTCCCGGGAGAACTGGACGATGCGTCGGATGATCTCCTTGCCCTTGTCGTCCGCCGGGTGCGCCTTGCCGGCGAAGACCAGCTGGAGGGGCCGGTCGGCCGACAGGAGCAGCGCCTTCAGCCGCTCCGGGTGCGAGAGCAGCAGGTCGGCGCGCTTGTAGGTGGCGAAGCGCCGGGCGAAGCCGATGGTCAGGATGCGAGGGTCGAGGACGTCGTCCGTCCAGGCCGCGTCCGACTCGCTGGCGCCCCGGGACAGCACGGACGCCTTGAGCCGGTTGCGGGCGAAGGCCACGAGGTGGTCGCGGCCCTGCTCGAGCACGCGCCACACCTCGTCGTCGCGTGCGTCGGCGATGCGGGACCACTGGGCCGCGTCGGCCTCGTGCCACCCCGGCATCACGTAGCGGGTCAGGAGGTCGTTCATCTCGGGTGAGGTCCAGGTGCCGGCGTGCACCCCGTTGGTGACCGAGGTGATGGGCACCTCGTCCACCGGGACGCCGGGCCACAGGCCCTGGAACATGCGGCGGCTGGTGGCGCCGTGCAGCTTGGCCACGCCGTTCGACAGCCCGGCGAGGCGCAGGCCCATCACGGCCATGTTGAAGGGCGCCGAGACGTCCTCACCCGGGAAGTGACCGAGGGACATGAGCTGGTCGAACCCGATGCCGCAGTCGTCCGCCCATCCCTTGAAGTACCGCTCCATGAGCTCGCGTGGGAAGCGGTCGATGCCGGCGGGCACGGGTGTGTGGGTGGTGAACACCGTGGCTGACCGCACCGCTTCGATGGCCTCGGCGAAGGAGAGCCCGTCGCCGCGCATGAGGCGGCCGATGCGCTCGAGCCCGAGGAAGCCGGCGTGTCCCTCGTTGGTGTGGAAGACCTGCGGGGTCTCGCCGAGCGCATCGAGGGCGCGCACACCGCCGATGCCGAGGAGGATCTCCTGACGGATGCGATGTTCGGTCTGGCCGCCGTAGAGGCGGTCGGTGACGAGGCGAGCCTCGGTGTCGTTGTCGTCGATGTCGGCGTCGAGGAGGAAGAGAGGTACGCGACCCACGTCGGCGCGCCACACCTGCGCGTGCAGGGCGACGCCGGCCAGGTCGACCTCCACGCGAGCTCCCTCCACCAGGCGGACGGCCATGGCGTGGGGATCGAGCTTCGGATAGCGCTCCTGCTGCCAGCCGTCACCGTTCAGCGTCTGGCGGAAGTAGCCCTGCCGGTAGAAGAGGCCGATGCCGACGAGCGGGATGCCGAGGCCGCTGGCCGCCTTGAGGTGGTCACCGGCGAGGACCCCGAGGCCGCCGGAGTACTGGGGCAGGGCCTCGGCGATGCCGAACTCAGGCGAGAAGTAGGCCACGTGGCGGAGGGCGCCTGCGGGCCGGTTCTGGAACCACCGGTCGGACTGCAGGTAGCGGCCGAGGTCGCCGTGCACCTCACCCAGGAAGCTCATGAACGCCGGGTCCGCGGCCAGGCTCTCGAGGCGCTCCCGGCGCACGTGGCCGAGCAACGAGACCGGGTCGTGGCCGGTGACCTCCCAGCGGTCGGGGTCGACCCACCGGAAGAGGTCTCTCGTGCGCTCGTCCCAAGACCAGCGGAGGTTCATGGCCAGGTCCTGCAACGGGGCCAGAGACTCCGGAAGCCGGGGGCGGACGGTGAAGCTGCGCAGCGCCTTCATTCCAAGACGTTACCGGCTGTGGTCCCAGCATCACGCCGAGGCGTCGAGTTTCGGCCGGCGCGCCCAGGTGGTAGCAAGGCGGGGTGATCGGCCGGATCGTGATCGACAACGTCCGCCCCCGCACGCCGACCGGGTTGTACCCGGCGAAGGTGACCGTCGGCGCGCCGGTCGTGGTGTCGGCGGACATCTTCCGCGACGGGCACGACCTGCTGGCGGCGCGGGTGCGCTGGCGCAGCGTAGGCAAGTCGGCCTGGCAAGAGGCAGCCATGGCGCTCACCAATCCCGGTCTCGACCTGTGGCAGGCGACCTTCGTGCCCACGGCGCTGGGTCGCCACGAGCTGGTGGTCGACGCGTGGACCGATGCGTACGCCACGTGGCGGCACAAGGCCGAGACCAAGCTCGCCGCGGGGCAGGAGATCGACACCGAGCTCGAGGAAGGCGCGCTGGTGCTGGAGGCGGCGGCCGGCAAGCAAAAGGGTCGCGACAAGGCGACCCTCGTGGAGGCGGTGCGCAGCCTGCGGTCGACATCGCTGCCCGCCGCCGAGCGGTTGGCGCCGGCCCTCACCGCGGGGGTAGCCGCCCTCCTCGTCGGCCCGCCGCCGAACGCCGACGTCACCACCACGGCGGCGTCGCTGCTGTGGGCCGACCGGGAGCGGGCCCTGGTGGGCGCCTGGTACGAGCTGTTCCCCCGCTCCGAGGGCGGTCTGGGCGGCGCCGCCGACCGCCTGCCGGCCGTCGCCTCCATGGGGTTCGACGTGGTGTACCTGCCGCCGATCCACCCGATCGGCCGCCAGTTCCGCAAGGGCCCCAACAACACCCTCACGGCGGGGCCGGACGACGTCGGCAGCCCCTGGGCCATCGGTGGTCGAGAGGGCGGCCACGCGTCGATCCACCCCGACCTCGGGACGTTCACCGACTTCGCCCACCTGGTGGCCCGGGCGGCTGACCTGGGGATGGAGATCGCCCTCGACTACGCGCTCCAGTGCTCGGCCGACCACCCCTGGGTGACCGAGCACCCCGAGTGGTTCCACCAGCGGCCCGACGGCACCATCGCCTACGCCGAGAACCCGCCGAAGAAGTACCAGGACATCTACCCGATCAACTTCTGGCCGTCGACCGAGCCGGCCCGGGAGGCGCTCTGGAGCGCGTGCAAGGACATCCTCGACTTCTGGATCGCCCGGGGCGTCCGCATCTTCCGCGTCGACAACCCCCACACCAAGCCCATGGCCTTCTGGGAGTGGGTCATCCCGGCCGTGCAGGCCGAGAACCCGGACGTCCTCTTCCTCGCCGAGGCGTTCACCCGCCCGAAGGTCATGGCCAAGCTGGCCGAGGTCGGCTTCACCCAGAGCTACACCTACTTCACGTGGCGCACGGAGGCGGCGGAGCTGCAGGAGTACACCGAGGAGGTGGCCATGTCGGACAAGGCCGACTACATGCGGCCGAACTTCTTCCCCAACACCCCGGACATCCTCGCCCACCCGCTGCGGAACGCTCCGGCCTCGGTGTTCAAGCTGCGGTTGCTGCTGGCCGCGACCTTGGTGCCGAGCTACGGCATCTACAGCGGCTACGAGCTCATCGAGAACGAGCCCATGTCCGACGCCAACGAGGAGTACTTCCACTCCGAGAAGTACGAGGTGCGCCGGCGCGACTGGAACGACCCCCGGTCGATCGCCCCCTTCGTCACCAAGGTCAACCGGATCCGCCGCCACCACCCGGCATTGTCCCGGCTGCGCAACATCACCTTTCACGAGTCCTCCAACGAGCACATCCTCGCCTACTCGAAGATCAGCGACGACTGGACCGACGTCGTGCTGGTAGTCGTGAACCTGGACGGGCACGACGCCCAGGAGACGACGCTGGGGCTCGACCTGGCCGCCCTCGGCATGCCCGTCGACCGCCAGTTCGAGGCGTACGACGAGATGACCAACCAGTCCTTCACCTGGCAGGGTGCACACCCCTACGTCCGGCTCGACCCTTCGTCCGAGGTGGCCCACGTGCTGCACCTGCGCGCTCTCTGATGCCGTCTTCGATCGATCCGTCCGACCACCGCTGGTACCAGCGGGCCGTCTTCTACGAGGTCCTGGTTCGGGGCTTCTTCGACTCGAACAACGACGGCACCGGCGACCTCCGGGGCATCACCGAGAAGCTCGACTACCTCCAGTGGCTCGGCGTCGACTGCCTCTGGCTCCTGCCCTTCTACCAGTCACCCTTGCGGGACGGCGGGTACGACATCAGCGACTTCTTCACCGTGCTTCCCGAGTACGGCGACCTCGGCGACGCGGTGCAGCTCGTCGAGGAGGCGCACAAGCGCGGCATCCGCCTCATCGCCGACCTCGTCATGAACCACACGAGCGACGCGCACCCGTGGTTCCAGGAGAGCCGCCAGGACCGCACGAACCCCAAGGCCGACTGGTACGTCTGGAACGACGACGACCATCGCTGGGGCGAGGCCCGCATCATCTTCGTCGACACCGAGAAGTCGAACTGGACGTGGGATCCGGTGCGCGGCCAGTACTACTGGCACCGCTTCTTCAGCCATCAGCCCGACCTGAACTTCGACAACCCCGAGGTGCAGGCCGCCATGTTCGACGCCGTGAAGTTCTGGCTCGACATCGGCCTCGACGGCTTCCGGCTCGACGCCGTGCCGTACCTCTACGAGCGCGACGGCACCAACGGCGAGAACCTGCCGGAGACGCATCAGTACCTGCAGCAGCTGCGCAAGGAGGTGGACGCACAGTTCCCCGGCAAGGTGCTGCTGGCCGAGGCCAACCAGTGGCCCGCCGACGTGGTCGACTACTTCGGCCCCGAGGGCGACGAGTGCCACATGTGCTTCCACTTCCCGCTCATGCCGCGCATGTTCATGGCCGTGCGGCGGGAGCAGCGGTTCCCCATCACCGAGATCCTGAGCCAGACGCCGGCCATCCCCGACGGCTCCCAGTGGGGCATCTTCCTGCGCAACCACGACGAGCTGACGCTCGAGATGGTGACAGACGAAGAGCGCGACTACATGTACTCCGAGTACGCCAAGGACCCCCGGATGAAGGCCAACGTGGGCATCCGCCGGCGTCTCGCACCGCTGGTCGACAATGACCGGCGGGTGGCCGAGCTGTTGCACGCCATGCTCTTCTCGATGCCGGGAAGCCCGGTGCTGTACTACGGCGACGAGATCGGGATGGGGGACAACATCTACCTCGGCGACCGCGACGGCGTCCGCACGCCCATGCAGTGGACGCCCGACCGCAACGCCGGCTTCTCGAAGGCGGACTTCGCCCGGCTCTACCTGCCGGTGCTGATGGACCCGGTGCACGGGTATCAGGCCGTGAACGTCGAGGCCGAGACCCGCGACCCGAGCTCGATGCTGCACTGGATGCGCCGCATGCTGGAGGTCCGCCGCCAGCACCCGCTGTTCGGCACCGGCACCTTCGAGGTCGTCCACGTGGACAACCCGTCGGTGCTGGCCTACGTCCGCCAGGAAGGCGACGACATCGTGCTGTGCGTCAACAACCTGAGCCGCTTCGCCCAGCCGGTCGAGCTGCCGCTGCAGGCCTTCGACGGCCGCCAGCCGATCGAGCTGCTGGGTCGCGTGCCGTTCCCGCCGATCGGCGAGCTGCCCTACTTCGTCACCCTGGGTCCCTACGCCTTCTACTGGTTCCAGCTGGTCGCGCCCTCGTGACGGAGGCATTCACCGATCTGCTCGCGCCGTACCTGGCCCGCCAGCGCTGGTTTGCCGGCGGACACCCTCGGTCCGTGCGGGTCATCGCCTCCGAGACGCTGGACGAGCGGTTGGAGTGGATGATCGTCGATGCCGACGGCGCCCGCTACCAGCTGCTGGTCGGGTTCGCCACCCCGGGCGAGCCGCCCGAGTTCCTGCACGGTCACAACGATGCGCTGCTCGGCGCGGTGGACGGGCGCCTCGCCTACGACGGCCTGCTCGACACGGAGCTGGCCAAGGTCGTGCTGGGCAGGGTCGCTCCGGGCCAGGAGGCCACGAGGGTCCGGCCCATGGGCGTGGAGCAGTCGAACACCTCGCTGGTGCTCGACGACCGTCTTGTGCTCAAGGTCTTCCGGCGCCTGCAGGAGGGCACCAACCCCGACGTGGAGGTCACGGCTGCGCTGACGGCGGTCGGGTTCACCTCGGTGGCGGCTCTCGTGGGCACCTGGACCCGCGACGGCATCGATCTGGCCGTGGTGCAGGAGTACCTGGCAAGCGGGGTGGACGGCTGGGCCCTCGCCCTGGCCAGCCTTCGCGACTACTACGGCAGTGAGGCAGAGAACCCGGCCGACTGCGGGGGGGACTTCGCCGGTGAGGCCAGCCGCCTGGGTGAGGTGACGGCCCGCCTGCACGTGTCCCTGGCCGACGCCTTCGACACCGCCGCGGCTGATCCGGCGACGTGGGCGGCGGGCATGGAGCGCCAGCTCGAGCGGGTCGGCAGCGAGAGCGCCTGGGCGCCCCCGGCACGCGAGCTGTTCGCGGGGCTGCGCGAGATGACGTCCGCCGGCCGAGCCGTGCGCGTCCACGGCGACTACCACCTCGGCCAGGTGCTGCGCACCGACCTCGGCTGGTACGTGCTCGACTTCGAGGGCGAGCCGGCCCGTCCCCTCGTCGAGCGCCAGGCCCCCGCTTCGCCCTTGAAGGACGTGGCCGGCATGCTCCGCTCGTTCCACTACGCCAGCGCAGTGGCGCTCCACGAACGTGGGGAAGAGGAGCGGCACTCCCTGCGCCACCGCGGCGAGGCATGGGAGCGGCGCAACCGGGCTGCGCTGCTCGACGGGTACTTCTCGGTGGCGGGCGTCGCCGAGCTGTTGCCGCCCGACCCGAGGAACCTCGACCTGGCCCTTCGGGCGTGGGAGCTCGACAAGGCGGTGTACGAGGTGGCCTACGAGCGTGACCATCGCCCGGACTGGGTGGAGATACCCGAGCTGGCGATCCACCGCCTCCTGGAGCCGGAAGGGACGGAGACCACGTCATGAGTCGCAGCCCGGGTTCGCTGGCGCCGGCTGATCTCGAGCGGGTCGTGAAGGGCGAGTACGGCGACCCCCATGCCGTGCTCGGCCTCCACCGGGAGGCCAGTGGAGAGGTCGTGCGGGCCTACCGTCCGGACGCCACCGCGGTGGCGGTCGTGACCGCCGACGGCACGAGGGCCGAGCTGGTCAAGGTGCACGAGGCCGGCGTCTTCGTCGGAGCCGTGGGCGCCGAGGCCGGTGAGGGCTACCGGCTGGAGGTGCAGTACGGCGCGGACGTCAGCATCACGATCGACGACCCGTACCGCTTCTGGCCCACGCTCGGCGACCTCGACCTCCACCTGTTCGCGGCGGGCCGGCACCACGACCTCCACCGGTTCCTCGGGGCGCATGTGCGGACCCACCAGGGGGTGGAGGGCACCTCCTTCGCCGTCTGGGCGCCGAACGCCCGATCGGTGCGAGTGGTGGGGGAGTGGAACCTGTGGGACGGGCGGGTGCACCCGATGCGGGCGCTGTCGTCGTCCGGTGTGTGGGAGATCTTCGTCCCCGGCGTGACCACCGGCGCTCGCTACAAGTTCGAGATCGTGACTCCGGACGGGCACCTCGTCCTGAAGGCCGACCCGTACGCGTTCGCGGCCGAGGTGCCTCCCGGCACGTCGAGCGTGGTGACCGAGACGCGGTACGAGTGGCAGGACGCGTCCTGGCTGGCCCGGCGCGAGGCCACCGACTGGCTGCACCAGCCCATCTCGGTCTACGAGGTGCACCTCGGGTCCTGGCGGCGCAAGCCGGAGGACGGCGATCGGCCGCTCACCTATCTGGAGCTGGCCGACGAGCTGCCCGAGTACGTGGCCGACCTGGGGTTCACCCACGTCGAGCTGATGCCGGTGGCCGAGCATCCCTTCGGCGGCTCCTGGGGGTACCAGGTGACCTCGTACTTCGCCCCCACCTCCCGCTTCGGCTCGCCCGACGACTTCCGCCACCTGGTCGACGCCCTGCACCAGCGGGGCATCGGCGTCATCGTCGACTGGGTGCCGGCCCACTTCCCGAAGGACGACTGGGCCCTCGCCCGCTTCGACGGCACCGCCCTCTACGAGCACGCCGACCCCCGCCAGGGCGAGCACCCCGACTGGGGCACGCTCGTGTTCAACTTCGGGCGCAACGAGGTCCGCAACTTCCTCCTGGCGAGCGCCCTCTACTGG